>JAFYPS010000144.1 GCA_017547395.1 Clostridia bacterium | reverse complement strand
TGTGTGAGTGCAACCATGCAAGGGAGGTTTTTTTGATGTTGCTGAACCATGTGCAAAAAGGGTTGGCTTTGCTGGCAGCGGCATGCATTGCGGCGCTTTCCTTTCCGGCGCATGCCGCCGCGCCTGTGATGAACGTGCTGCTCATCGGCGTGGATTCCGGCACGCAAACCCAGCGCGGCCGCAGCGATACCATGATGCTGGTGCGTGTGGATGCGCAGAACCGCTCCATCCGGATCGCCTCGTTCCTGCGGGATTTGTATGTGAAAATCCCGAACTTGTAAAGGAAAATATCCGTAAAAAGTTCAAGGATGCAAAGCTCCCCCTCGTAGACGAGGCTATTGAGCTTTACAATCGTAAATGCGCAGCCAACACCCGTGCAAACGACCTCCGCGCAAACCGCAACAAGATTTCTAAGGAAATCGGTATGCTTATGGGCAAGGGTCTTCGCGAGGAGGCTGAGGAAAAGAAGCTTCTCGTTACCAAGCAGGCTGAGGAGCTTGCCGCTCTCGAAAAGGAAGAGGCTGAGGTTGAGGCTTCCCTTAAGGAAGTTATGATGAAGATACCCAACATCGTTGACGACAGCGTTCCCGTTGGTAAGGACGACAGCGAAAACGTTGAGGTTGAGTGCTTTGGCGAAAAGACTCAGGTTGATTTTGAAATCCCCTACCACACCGACATTATGGCGCACTTTAACGGCATCGATAAGGAAGCCGCAGGCCGCGTTGCGGGTGAGGGCTTCTACTACCTTATGGGCGACATCGCTCGTCTTCACAGTGCGGTTACCGCGTACGCGCGCGACTTTATGATTGACAAGGGCTTTACCTACTGCATCCCGCCCTTTATGATTCGTTCAAACGTTGTTACAGGCGTTATGTCATTTGAGGAAATGGACGCGATGATGTACAAGATCGAGGGCGAGGACCTCTACCTTATCGGTACCTCCGAGCACTCTATGATAGGTAAGTACATCGACACCATCACCGATGAAAAGACTCTCCCCCACACCCTCACAAGCTATTCTCCCTGCTTCCGCAAGGAAAAGGGCGCGCACGGTATCGAGGAGAGAGGTATCTACCGTATCCACCAGTTTGAAAAGCAGGAAATGATAGTTATCTGTAAGCCCGAAGAGTCGATGGACTGGTTCCACAAGATGTGGAGCTACTCGGTTGAGCTTTTCCGCTCGATGGACATCCCCGTTCGTACACTTGAGTGCTGCACAGGCGACCTTGCTGACCTTAAGGTTAAGTCCTACGACGTTGAGGCGTGGTCTCCCAAGCAGGGCAAATACTTTGAGGTATGCTCCTGCTCCAACCTCGGTGATGCGCAGGCGCGCCGCCTTGGTATCAGAGTTAAGAGCGAAGACGGCAAGAAGTATCTTGCACACACCCTCAACAACACCGTTGTTGCTCCTCCGAGAATGCTCATCGCATTCCTCGAAAACAATCTTGAAATGCGCGACGGCAAGTTTGTTATCCGCATTCCCGAGGCTCTTCGTCCCTATATGGGCGGCAAGACCGAGATTGTCGAAAAGTAAAATAAAAAGGAAGTCGAAAGACTTCCTTTTTTTATTCGTTTTCAGCATACAGCTCATCAAAAAACCACTTATCTGGATTTTCACAGATGTATTTGACAATCTCTTCATAGTCCCGCCTGTTTCGGATTATGTGGTCGTGAAATGAACGCTGAAAAATATTATATCCGATTTCCTTGTTGCAAAACCTTTTAAAAGAAGAAATTATATGTGGCAGCATTTCATTGGTAGGGGACGGCGCCCTCGACGTCCCGCTTTTATTCTCTGATAAATACTCATCTTCGACAAGAATTATAATAGCATGTATGTGATTAGGCATTATCACATATTTATCTATTTTCACGCCTTTAATGTTCTCGCTTGATAACAAATGCTTTTCCACTATTCTTCCTACGTTTGTCAACTCTGTTTTCGGGACGTCGTAGGCGCCGTCCCCTACCGTTATAATTTCAGAAAGAATATTTTTTCTTTTCTCTGTGCATATTGTTATAAAATATGCTCCTGATGAACTGTAATTATGCTCCGGTATCCTGAGGGGTTTCCTCTTTAGTAAATCCTTTTCCATTATTTCGTGGGGTCGATGAACTCCCAATAGCATTTAATATAATCTATTCCCGAAATAAGGGTAACAACTGCCATAATCACCATTGAAACATAGCTTGCAACCGCTACGGTGTAGCCCTCGACAAGCGCCATTAAGCAAGGCTCGAGAAGAATAACGAGAATTGCAACTATCTGCATAACCGTTTTAATCTTGCCAATCATCTTTGCCGCAATAACCTTGCCGCTTGTACCCGAAACTACAAGGCGCATTGAGGTTACGGCAAGCTCACGGAAAATCACGATAAACGCGCACCATACGAATACGGGGCGGATGTTCTCAAAACGGCAGAGAATTCCGATAAGCGCGCCGAAAACAAGAAGCTTGTCGGCGAGAGGGTCCATAAATTTGCCGAAATTTGTAATGAGATTGTCGCGGCGGGCAATTTTGCCGTCGAGCATATCGGTAAACGAAGCTATTCCGAAAACCGCCGCCGAGCCGAGGCACGCAACGAAAATATTCTTCGGAAACAAAAGCAGTGCAAGAAATACAGGCACAAGCACACAGCGCATAAGCGTTAGTCTGTTTGGAAGATTAAGTTTCATAAGTTCTCCTTAAGAGTTTAATAATGTAAAATTAATGTTTATGGGAACACAAAACCCAACAAATGCGGTAGGGGACGGCGGTTTACCGCAACGCGACCAAAGGTCGCAATGGCGCCACTCGACGTCCCGTTTTTGCAAGGGTTCGCGGGCTGTCGAAGGCGCCAGCCCCTACCATTGTCATTGACATAGATGCTCTCATAAACAATAATTTACAGAGTCTTTACCATTTCTCCGAACAAATCATAGTCCATCGCCTCGGTAACCTTTACCTCTACAAAGCGACCTGCGCGGATTTTTTTGGGCGCGGTGAAATAAACCTTGCCGTCAACGTCGGGCGCATCCGCACGGCTGCGGCCGAAATGCACGCCTGCCGCACCGTCAAAGCCCTCGCAGATGACCTCGACAGTTTTTCCGACCTCTTTTTCAAGCTTTTTCTCGGAAACACCGAGCTGCACCTGCATAAGAATATCGTAGCGGTCCTGCTTTGTCTGCTCGTCAATCTGATTCTCAAACTCAGCCGCCGCAGTTCCCTCCTCGGGCGAATATGTGAACGCGCCAAAGCGGTCAAACTCGGCTTCCTTTACAAATTCACACAGCTCGGTAAAGGCTTCCTCGCTCTCGCCGGGGAATCCGACAATCGCGGTTGTACGAAGAGTAACGTTTGGAATTTCGCGGCGAATTTTTTTCACCACCTCGCGAATCATATCCCCACTGCCGTGGCGGTTCATTGATGCGAGAATTTCGTTATTTATATGCTGAATTGGCAGGTCAATATACTTGCAAACCCTGTCGTTATCGCGTATTTCAGCAATAAGCTCATCGGTGATTTTGTCGGGATAGAGATAGAGAAGTCTTATCCACGGAATGTTTGTTTCTTTGGTAATTTTTTGCACAAGCTCGTGCAGCTTGTACTCGCCGTAAATGTCGAGCCCGTAGCGAGAGGTATCCTGCGCGATGAGGTTAAGCTCCTTTACGCCAAGAGCCTCAAGTTCCTTTGCCTCTCTGACAATATCTTCCATTTTGCGGCTTCTCATCTTTCCGCGGATAAGCGGAATTGCGCAGTAGGTGCATTTGTTGTCGCAGCCCTCCGCAACCTTGAGATAAGCGGTGTATTCGGGAGTGGTAAGCACCCTCTCACCGCCAAGCGGCGCGCACTCCTTATCCTCGTAGGAGGAATACTTTTCGCCTCTTGCAACGGCGGCTACCGCCTCTGCAATCTTGTGATAAGAGCCTGTGCCAAGCACCGCGTCAACCTCGGGCATCTCTTTAAAAATCTCATCGCGGTAACGCTCGGCAAGACATCCGCACGCGATAATTCCGCGTAAGCTGCGATGCTTTTTGAGCCACGCCACGTCGAGAATATTTTCAATAGCCTCTTCCTTTGCGCTCTGGATAAAGCCGCAGGTGTTGACAACGATAATGTCGGCAACGGTTTCGTCAGGCGTTATCTCATAGCCGTTATCGGCAAGTATTTTTAACATAACCTCGGTGTCTACCAGATTTTTGGAGCAACCAAGTGAAACAAATCCTATTTTCATACGAAAAAATACTGCAAGGAAACTTTTTATAAAAAGTTTCCCTGCACCCTTCAAAAATTTTTGAGGTAAATTATTGTTTATGAAAACACAAAACCCAACAAATGCGGTAGGGGACGGCGCCCTCGACGTCCCGTTTTTGCAAGGGTTCGCGGGCTGTCGAAGGCGCCAGCCCCTACATTGTCATTGACATAGATGCTCCCGTAAACTTTAATTTATCTTTTCAAAACCCTTGTTTATACAGGGCTTTTTTCATTTCTTCGGCTTCCTCGCGGCTTTCGGGCGAGCATTTGCCGAAAGTTTTGAGTAAGAATTCTTTTTTTGTCCTTTTGAAATCACTGTCCGAATAATTTTCATCAAGAACTTCGTTTATTTTATCCGCAGAGTAGCCGCGCGAGAGCAGATACGGCAGAATTTTCCGTCTGCCGCAAAGTTTTTTTTCGACAAGCGTGCGGACATAGCTTTCAATCTGCCTCTTCTCGTCTACGTATCCGCCTTTAGCCGCCTTTTTAGCGGCAAAAAGCGATGCCTCGTGCGAAAAGGAGCGTCCGCGAAGCTTTTCGTAAAGTCTTTTTTCGGAGCACTGTCCGAAACTAAGTATGCGAAGTGCCGTGCGGTAGGCCTTGTAATAGAGCGCGGCGCGCTCTATTTCGAGAAAATCATGGTCCGAAATATCGCCCTTGACTATTCCAAGCTCAAGAAAATCCTCGGCACAAACGGTCAGGGTACATTTTTCATCTCCGCGGACGGCATAAATTCTGACACCGTCGCCGCCGTCGGTATATGTAAACGAAACTAAACTAATCACTCGTCAAGCTCAAACTCTCTTACGTCGAACTCGTCGTCAAGCTCAAAGGAGTTTTCAATTTCCTCGTCGAGAAGCTCGGGCTTTGCCGCCTCGCGTACCTTTGCCTCGAATTCATCGGCAATTTCGGGATGCGTTTCGAGGAATTTGCGCACGTTATCCTTGCCCTGACCGATTCTGTCCTCACCGTAGGAGAACCAGGAGCCGCTCTTTTTGATAATGCCGAGCATTTCGCCAATGTCGATTATTTCACCAATCTTGGAAATGCCCTTGCCAAAGATAATGTCGAATTCTGCGCAGCGGAACGGAGGCGCAACCTTGTTCTTTACGACCTTGCACTTGATGTGATTTCCGTAAACGTCGCCGCCTGCCTGCTTTAAAGGCTCCTTTTTGCGCACGTCGATACGGACGGACGCGTAATATTTGAGCGCGTTACCGCCGCTTGTAACCTCGGGATTGCCGTAAACTACGCCAACCTTGTCACGAAGCTGGTTGATAAATACCACGACGCAATTGTTCTTTGAAACTACGCCCGAGAGCTTACGCATTGCCTGCGACATAAGACGTGCCTGAAGTCCGACGTGAGAAGAGCCCATATCACCGTCGATTTCCTGACGCGGAACAAGTGCCGCAACAGAGTCGATAACAACGATGTCGATTGCACCCGAGCGCACAAGTGCCTCGGCAATAGAAAGTGCGTCCTCTCCGCAGTCGGGCTGAGAAACGAGAAGGTCATTGATATTTACGCCAAGCTTCTTTGCATATCTCGGGTCAAGCGCGTGCTCTGCGTCGATAAACGCCGCCTCGCCGCCCGCCTTCTGCGCCTCGGCAATCATATGGAGCGCAACAGTGGTCTTACCACTCGATTCGGGACCGTAAACCTCGATAATTCTGCCGCGCGGAACTCCGCCGACACCGAGTGCAAGGTCAAGCGAAATCGAACCCGTGGAAATTGAAGGAATGTCACCCTCAACCGAGTCGCCAAGCTTCATAATTGCGCCCTTGCCGTAGTCCTTCTGAATCTGAGAAAGAGCCGTACCAAGTGCCTTTGCTCTGTTTTCGGCAGTGTTCTCCACTGCTTCATTTGCCTTCTTAGTTGTTGCTTTCATTTTTTAAAATTCCTTTCAAATATTGTATTTTCCCCCGAAAATACAATCAGATGCAAGAGGTGTTCTTTCTTCTCAAGAAAGAACCAAAGAATTACAATTTAAGTTATAGATAACCGTAGGGGCTGGCGCCCTCGACAGCCCGCGAACCTTTGCAAAAACGGGACGTCGTAGGCGCCGTCCCCTACCTTTGCTATTTTTTAATACGTCGGACTGTCGAGTCTATACTGATAATCACCGTTTTCGTCTACAGAGCGGACGACTATCATTTCAAACTTTGAAACGTTGCCGTCTGCTACGCTTTCAAGAGAAACGGTCATTCTCTCATTGTCCGATTTTACGATATTGAGCGTATCGTAATGATATTCTCTGTCGCAAAGATCGTAAACGTCTGCACGCATAGACTGCATAAGTCCGTACGTACCCTCGACATATTTTGGCGAGATTATAACGTTTTCATTAACAAGACCGTCAAAAGCACCCTTGTAGAGCAATGCGGCATATTCCTTTGTGAATATTTTTTCGGTTGCATCCTTGATATCGCTTACAGAATACAGACCGTACTCGTCGCAGTCGACGTAATAATATCCGACAAGCTCGTCAAGCGAGCCCTCTCCGAGAGGTTTAAAGCCGATACCGAAATAGATTTCGTTAAGAGCCTTTGAGTTTTCAACAAGCGTGGGTAAAACCTCTTTTATCTCGCCGAAAGTTATTTTATCCTTGCCGCAGGAAGCTAAAAAAACGGTTAAAACAAGAAGTAAACACAAAAGAAGTTTATTCTTCAACGGTTTCTTCCTCCGCTAACTCCTCTTCGTCAGCCTTTGCAACCTTTGCAAGGTTGACAACCTTTGCACCGTCTGCCATACGCATAACTATTACGCCGCCTGCAGTACGCGAGTAGGTGGGAATTCCTAAAACGGGAATACGGATAACCGTGCCCGAATTTGTGATAAGCATAAGGTCGTCGTTTTCGTCAACGGATGCAATAGAGGTGAGGAGACCCGTCTTTTCCGTGATATTGTGAGCGCATACACCCTTACCGCCACGGTTCTTCATTGTGCGGAAATCGTCAAACTCGGTAAGTTTGCCGAAACCGTTTTCGGTAATGGTAACAAGCTTCTTTCCTTCCTCAACAACCGCAACGCCGCAAACGTAATCGTCGTCGATAACTCTTATACCGATAACGCCGCGCGCGGTACGTCCCATTGCTCTTGCCTCTTCCTCGGCAAAACGAACGGCATTACCCTCGTGAGTTGCTATAATAAGCTCTGCATCGCCCGCGGTAAGCTTAACGAATACAAGCTCGTCACCCTCGTCAAGCGTGAGCGCGATTTTACCGCCCTTGCGGTGGTATGAATACTCGGTAAGCGGGGTACGCTTGATAATACCGCGCTTTGTAACCATAGTGAGATAAGCGTCGGGAACAAATTCGATAACCTCAATCATTGCAGTTACGCGCTCACCCTGCTCAATTTCAAGCATATTGATGATATTTGAACCCTTGGCAGTTCTCGATGCCTCGGGAATCTGATATGCCTTGCGCATATGAACCTTGCCGAAGTTGGTAAAGAAGAGAATATAGGAGTGGCTGTTCGTAACGATAACCTTTTCTATAAAGTCGTCTTCCTTTGTGGTCATACCGATAATGCCCTTGCCGCCGCGGTGCTGCGCGGTGTAGGTATCTGCGGGAAGACGCTTGATGTATCCCGAATTTGTGAGAGTAAGCACGCATTCGTGACGCTCGATAAGGTCCTCAAGGTCGATTTCTTCCTCGGCTTCAACGATAACAGTACGGCGTTCGTCTGCGAACTTTTCCTTGATTTCGCTAAGCTCTTCTTTAACGATTCCCTTAATTTTTTCGGGATCCGCAAGAATTCCCGAAAGCTCGTCTGCACGTTCCTTAAGGAATGCAAGGCGATCCTCGATCTTTTTACGTTCCATACCGCTGAGACGTCCGAGTGTCATCTCGACAATTGCCTGAGCCTGCTTTTCGGAAAGTCCGAAACGCTCCATAAGAGCAACCTTTGCAGCAGCAACCGACTCGCTCTTCTTGATAAGCTCGATAATTTCGTCGATATGGTCGAGCGCAATCTTATAACCCTCGTAAATATGCATTTCTGCAAGGGTTTTGTCAAGGTCAAACTGTGTGCGGCGGGTGATAACTTCTTTCTGGAATGCAATATAGTTTGCAAGAATCTCACGGAGAGTGAAAATCTTAGGCACACCGTTATCGAGTGCGAGCATATTTACAGAGAACGTACTCTGCAGCTCGGAGAAACGGTAAAGCTGATTCAGAACTACCTGAAGATTTGCATCTCTCTTGCACTCTACAACAATTCGCATACCCGCCTGACCGCTTTCGTCGCGGATATCCGAGATTCCCTCGATACGCTTATCGTTAACAAGGTCGGCAATGTTCTTTACAAGCTGGCTCTTGTTGACCATATAGGGAATTTCGGTGAAAATGAGCGCATGCTCATCCTCGTCCATATCGCAGGTAGCGCGGACTACTATACGTCCCTTACCCGTTTCGTATGCATCGCGGATGCCCTTGGTACCGTAAATAGTTGCATAGGTCGGAAAATCGGGTCCCTTGATATGCTCCATAAGCTCGGAAGTGGTAATTTCGGGATTATCCATCATTGCAAGGGTACCGTCGATTACCTCACCGAGATTGTGTGTGGGGATATTGGTAGCCATACCTACGGCAATACCCATAGCACCGTTTACAAGAAGGTTCGGAAAGCGCGAAGGAAGCACTGTAGGCTCGCTTCTCGTATTATCAAAGTTCGGAACCATATTTACGACGTTCTTTTCGATGTCGGTCATCATAAGGTCCGCGATTTTTGAAAGCTTTGCCTCGGTATAACGGTATGCAGCCGCGCCGTCTCCGTCGATGTTACCGAAGTTACCCTGTCCCTTGATAAGCGGATAGCGGTAGGAGAAGTCCTGCGCCATACGTACCATTGTACCGTAAACGGCAGAGTCACCGTGCGGATGATAGCGTCCAAGCACATTACCAACTGTCGTTGCAGACTTGCGGAAAGGCTTGTCGTGAGTGAGGTTGTCCTCATACATAGCATAGAGTATGCGGCGCTGACCGGGCTTCATACCGTCGCGCACGTCGGGGAGCGCACGGCTGGTAATAACACTCATCGAATATTCGATAAAGCCCTGACGCACCTGCTTTTCCATATTGACGGGAACTATCTTCTGCTCGGGAAACTCTATAGATTCGTTTGTAATTTTAGTTCTTTTACTCATTGTTGTTAATTAATTTTGCAAGGAAAACTTTTTGTAAAAAGTTTTCCTGCACCTTTCAAAAACTTTTGAAACTAATAAATAATGTTCAAATGATTTTCTATATCTTCGCAAACACCTTTGAAATTATCGTGCAAATCTTCGTTCCAATATCTTAAAACCTTAATTCCAAGACTTTCTAAATATTTATCTCTTTCAGCATCTTTTTCACTTTCAAAATGTTGAGATCCATCAAGCTCGATAACTATTTTTTCTTTGGCACAATAAAAATCTACAATATAATTTCCAATTACTTTTTGTCTGTTTACGTTAACAGGTAATTTTTTAAGAAAATCATACCAGAGATGTTTTTCTTCAGGAGTCATATTTTTTCTTAAACTTTTAGCATTACCTGTTAGTTTATAATTTTTTATTCTATTCATAGTTTTTACGCCTTCCCCCTCGGGGGAAGGTGATGCGTAAGCATCGGATGAGGGGTAGCCGCAAAGCGGCGTTTACTTTGATGCCCCTCATCAGTCAGCTCGCGCTGACAGCTTCCCCCAAGGGGGAAGCCTTATGGTTTTTCATTGCACTTATCCACTTTATCCACAATTTTTACTGTGGATAACTTTATGTGGAAAAGTATTAAAATTGCTTATAAATACTATATTCTAAACTGAATTTAAAATGTGGAAAACTAAATATCGAGATTTTCTGCAAACTTTGCGTTCTTCTCTATAAATTCGCGGCGGGGTTCGACCTTATCACCCATACATACCGAGAAAATCTGGTCGCAGGCAATAGCATCCTCAACGGTAACGAGCTTAAGAGTTCTCGTTTCGGGGTTCATTGTGGTTTCGAAAAGCTGGTCGGCATTCATTTCACCAAGACCCTTATATCTGTCTGCTTTAATACGGTTCGTATTGCCGAATTCCTCAATAATTGCATCTCTCTCTTCGTCAGAATAAGCATACTTTTCACGTCTGCCGTCGTGAACCTTGTAAAGAGGAGGCATTGCAAGATATACGTGACCCTGCTCGATAAGCTCCTTCATATGTCTGTAGAAGAAGGTGAGAAGAAGTATCTGAATGTGCGAGCCGTCAACGTCGGCATCCGCCATTATGATTATCTTGCCGTAACGGAGCTTTTCAATGTTAAAGCTGTCTCCGATACCGCAACCGAGTGCCGCAATAATAGGTGTGAGCGATTCGTTGCCGTAAACCTTGTCGGCACGGCTCTTTTCAACGTTAAGAACTTTACCGCGAAGAGGCAGAATTGCCTGATAACGCGAGTCGCGTCCGCTCTTTGCGCTTCCTCCTGCGGAATCTCCCTCTACGAGGTAGATTTCGGTAAGCTCTTTTGACTTTGACTGGCAGTCTGCAAGCTTGCCGGGAAGAGTGGTATGCTCAAGCGCACCCTTGCGGCGAACGTTTTCACGCGCTTTGCGCGCCGCCTCTCTTGCGAGAGATGCGGAAATTATCTTTTCGATAATCTGTCTTGCCTCGGCAGGATTTTCCTCAAAGAACTCCTCAAGCTTTTCGCCTACAATGTTATTTACAAGTGTTTTAACGTCACTGTTACCGAGTTTTGCTTTGGTCTGGCTTTCAAACTGCGCGTCTGTGAGCTTTACGCTGATTATTGCACAAAGACCTTCAAGCACGTCCTTTGTTTCAAGCTTAGGATCCTTTTCCTTGCGGAGCTTCAGCTTTTCGGAATAAAGCTTTATAACACGGAGGAGTGCCACTTTAAATCCGTCAACGTGAGTACCGCCGTCAACCGTTGACATATTGTTTGCAAAGGCAACTATTGCATCGCTGTAGCTGTCGTTGTACTGAAGTGCAACCTCTGCAACGGTGTCATCCTTTTTGCCCGAAATGTAAATAATCTTTTCGTGAATCGGGGTAGCGGCTTTTTCTCTGTTTATATATTCAACAAAGTTTACAATACCGCCCTCGTAGCAAAGGTCATCCTCCAAAACGGGATTTTCTCTCAGGTCGCGGAGCACGATATGCACGCCTGCATTGAGGAACGCCTGCTCGCGCATACGCTTTAAGAGGATTTCATAAACAAAGGTTGTGGTGTCCGTAAAAATTTCGGGGTCGGGCTTAAAGCGTACGTAAACGCCGTGACGGCCGCTTGTATCCTCTTCTTCAAAGAAGGGGCGCGCAATCTTACCCTTTTCGAAACGCTCGGTACATCTCTTACCGTTATTATAGTTTTCAATTTCAAGCCATTCGGAAAGCGCGTTTACAACCGAAGCGCCAACACCGTGAAGACCGCCCGCGATTTTGTAACCTCCGCCACCGAATTTACCGCCAGCATGAAGCATTGTATAAACAACTTCAAGAGTCGGTACACCCTTTGTAGGGTGAATACCGCTTGGTATTCCTCGACCGTCATCCTGTACGGAAACGCTTCCGTCGGGATGAATTTCAACAGTTATCTGTTTACATTCACCTGCAAGAGCCTCGTCGATAGAGTTATCGACAATCTCATAAACAAGGTGATGAAGTCCCTTTTCCGAGGTAGTACCGATGTACATACCGGGACGCTTTCTTACTGCTTCAAGACCTTCGAGCACCTGTATTTGACTGTCATCGTAGGTGTTAAGGTTCTTTTCTTCCATTTGTGTGACCTCTTTCATCATTTATACGTGTTAATTATTTATAGCTTGGCTTTTTGATTCGGCTTGTGAGAGAAAGTGTAGACAACTGTGAAATGCACACCTCGGCCTCTTCACCGCTTTTTTTATATAAAATAAATGACTTCGGAATCTCTTCTTTAGAAAATTCGAGATTTCCTTTTTTCTCTGCTGACTTCAGAAAATTTCTCGTATCCTCTCCCAAAGTCGCATTGTCCATATCAAAAATTCCGATTATACTTTTAGTACGTATAATCTTGTTATTTCCTGCATGTAGGTACATAAAAATTTAAAATTGAAAGTTGAAAGTTGAAAACTATTTAATTTTCAATTTTA
Organism: Clostridia bacterium; assembly: GCA_017547395.1. The sequence continues at coordinate 6 of JAFYPS010000144.1, read as the reverse complement.
CACTTT
>JAFYPS010000143.1 GCA_017547395.1 Clostridia bacterium | reverse complement strand
GGTTTACCCTCGCAGGCTCCTTCCGTCAATCGCTCCAAGAAAAAACGCGTCGCCGTAGGCGAGGCGAAAACGCGACACACAGTGCCACTGTTTTTTCTATGTGAACGGTCGCGTTTGCCACCTTCCTCTCGGAGGAAGGCTTTACTCCCCTAAACAAAAATTTACGAAACTTTTTCGTAATTTCTTTAACCTATTGCTTTTTGATTTTGCAGAGCTATAATAAAGTTAGAAACGGAGGGATTTTACATGGAAACCTTAAGATTTGACCTTTCAAAGGCAGGCGGCAAGTTTAAGCGACTCAATGCGGTAAACAGTGCACCCGTGCACAGACGTCATGCAACAGACCAGCTCAGAGACAATCTTGAATATTATAAAGCGCTTAAAATTCCTTATTGGAGAAACAACTGTGCAAACGGCGTTCCCTATGCGCACGATTACGACAGAATTTTCCGCAATCAGGATGCGGACGTGTACGATCCCGAATCGTATGACTTTGAAAACACCGACGAGTCGATTTTCGTAGGACTCGAGGGCGGTGCAAAGATTTTTTATCAGCTTGCAACGACTATTGAGCATACCGTTAAAAAGCACTTTACTCTCCCGCCTAAGGATTTTAAGAAGTGGGCTGTAATGTGCGAGCATTTCATCCGTCACTTTAACGAGGGATGGAAGAACGGGCAGCATTTTGACATAGAATATTGGGAAATCTGGAACGAGCCCGACCTCGATCCGCTTCCCGCAAAGCACAGAAGAACGTGGGGCGGCACCGACGAGCAGTTCTTTGACCTCTATGAGATTACCGCAAAGCATCTCAAGAGCTGCTTCCCGCACCTTAAAATAGGCGGTCCCGCACTTGCACACAGACTTGATTGGGCGGAGAAGTTCCTTTGCGAGATGCAGAAGAGAAACGTTCCGATAGACTTTTTCACATGGCATATTTATACCAAAACTCCCGAAAGAGCAATGGCTATGGGACGTACGGTAAGAGAACTTCTCGACAAATACGGCTACGGAAACGCCGAGAGCATTCTCAATGAATGGAACTACCTCAGAGGCTGGCGTGAAGAATTCATTTATACCATAAAAGCTATTCACGGTATAAAGGGTGCGGCGTATATTATGGCAATGATGTCGCTTGCACAGCGTGAGCCGATTGACATGCTTATGTATTACGATTTCCGTCCGACCATTTTCTGCGGAGCGTTTGATGCATACACGGTAGAGCCGCTCAAGGGATACTATTCCTTCCGTTGGTTTGCGGATCTTTTGGACCTTGACGAGGTAGTGTGCGAGGATAAGCACGATAACCTTTACACTCTTTGCGGTGTGGACGGTGACGGCAAGGCAACATGCATTGTTACTCATTTTAATGAGGATGACAATGCTCCCGAAAAGGAAGTTAAGATTGATTTCGGCAAGGAAGGTAAATACGACGTTTATATTAACGACGAGGATCATACCAACGAATATATCGGTGAATTTACCGACCTCACCTTCACAATGAAGTGCAATTCCTGCATGCTTATAGTAGAAAAATAAAAATTGCTTGGCGAAAGCCAAGCAATTTTTTTATTTTTTAGCACTGTGGCAGCTTTCACTCATAGGACAACCGCCGCAGCCGCAGCTACAGGAGGTTTTGCCGGTTTTCTTATCGCGAATCATCTTTGCAACGATAAGTCCGACGACTGCTGCGACAATAGCGGCTACGATTATTGTTGCTGCATTTTGTGCAAGCCATTCAAACATGGTTTTTCTCCTTAGTTTTTCTTTTCGTAGGGGTTTTTGCGGACAAGAAGATAAATCATAACGGCGAGAAGAATGAATGCAACTACGGTCCATGCAGAGAACACGCCGCTTGCAAGCATACCGAAGTTATAAACCATAAGGGATATGGAATAAGCGAATATGCACATATAGGTGATTGCAAACGTTGTCCACTTGCCGTTGTTCATCTCGCGCTTGATAGCGCCCATTGCCGCAAAGCAAGGAGCACAGAGAAGGTTGAAGATGAGGAAGGAAAGTCCCGCAGGCTTTGAACCTCCGAAAAATTCATAACCGATGAAAGCGAGCTTTGCGGAGTCAGCCGCTTCAACAAGCTCGAATGCCGCATCGGCATTTGCCATAGAGGAGAGTGAGCCGAATACGCCGACAACCTCTTCTTTTGCAACAAGACCGAGGATAGTAGCAACTGCTGCCTGCCATTTTCCAAAGCCGAGGGGCTTGAAGATAACGGCAATAAGTTCACCAATGTAATTGAGGACAGACTTTGCATCACCGTCGCCGATGTAGTGGAAGCCACCCTCAAAGGAAAGGCTGTTAAGCACCCAGATAATAACGCTTGCCGCAACGATTACCGAGCCTGCGCGCTTGACGAAAGACCAACCGCGATCCCAGGTGGTGCGGAGAACGTTTGTGGCAACGGGCATATGGTATGCGGGAAGCTCCATTACAAAGGGAGCGGCATCGCCCGCAAATGCCTTTGTCTTTTTAAGCATAATACCCGAAACAACAACTGCGCCTATACCCATAAAGTATGCGAGTGTTGCAATCCAGGGGCTTCCGCCGAAGAGTGCACCTGCAATCATACCAACGATGGGAGTCTTAGCTCCGCAAACGATAAAGCCTGTAGTCATAATGGTCATCTTGCGGTCGCGGTCCTGCTCGATAGTACGGCTTGCCATAATACCGGGAACACCGCAACCCGTAGCAACGAGCATAGGAATAAAGGATTTACCCGAGAGACCGAATTTGCGGAAAAGACGGTCAAGGATAAATGCGATACGTGACATATATCCGCAGTCCTCAAGAATAGAGAGAAGGAAGAAGAGGATAAACATCTGCGGAACAAATCCGAGAACTGCACCGACACCGCTGACGATTCCGTCTGCGATAAGGCTTACAAGCCAGGCGGCACATCCTATATTGGTAAGAAATTCGGTAACGCCGGGAATTATCCACTCACCAAAGAGTGTGTCGTTCATAAATCCGACGGTCCAGTTGCCTATAGAACCGATTGAGAGATAGTAAACAAGCCACATTATTACTGCGAAGAGGGGAAGTGCGAGAATGCGGTTAGTGGCTACAAGGTCGATCTTGTCGGAAATTGTAAGACGGTTTTTGTTCTTCCTTACAAACGACTTCTTTACAAGCTCGGTTATATAGTTATAGCGCTCGTTTGTGATAATGCTTTCCGCATCGTCGTCAAGCTGAGTTTCAACTGCTTTTATGTCTTCTTCAATGTGTGCGAGCTTCTCGCCTTCAAGTCCGAGTTCTTCAAGTACCTTTATATCGCGTTCGAATATTTTTATCGAGTACCATCTCTGCTGCTCTGCAGGCATTTCGTGTACTGCTGCCTCCTCAATGTGAGCAAGCGCGTGTTCAACAGTACCCGAGAAGGTGTGTGTAGGAACCTTTTTGCCGCTCTTTGCCGCCTCGATAGCTTCGTCTGCCGCTTCTTCAATACCTGTAAGCTTGAGTGCGGAGATTTCGACTATTTTGCAACCGAGTCTTCTTGAAAGTTCGTCGGTATTTATCTTGTCACCGTTTTTGTTTACAATGTCCATCATATTGATGGCACCGACAACGGGAATGCCAAGCTCGATAAGCTGGGTGGTGAGATAAAGGTTTCTTTCAAGGTTTGTGCCGTCGATGATGTTGAGAATAGCATCGGGGCGCTCGTGCACGAGGTAGTTACGTGCCACAACCTCCTCAAGTGTGTACGGGGAGAGGGAATAGATGCCGGGAAGGTCGGTGAGGATAACGCCCTCCTGCTTTTTCATTTTTCCTTCTTTTTTCTCGACGGTAACGCCCGGCCAGTTGCCAACGTACTGATTTGAGCCCGTCAGAGCATTGAACAGGGTGGTTTTACCGCAGTTCGGGTTGCCCGCAAGGGCGATTCTGATACTCATATAATGCTTATGTTCCTTTCTGCAGAGAGTGCGCTTGTCACTCTATCTCTATCATTTCGGCATCAGCCTTACGTATAGACAGTTCGTAGCCGCGCAGATTTATCTCAAGCGGGTCACCGAGAGGCGCCACCTTGCGGACAAATATTTCAACGCCTTTTGTAACGCCCATATCCATTATGCGGCGGCGGAGTGCGCCCTCGCCGTGAAGCTTGACTACCGTAACGGTATCGCCGATTTTTGCTTCTTTAAGTGTCTTCATCATATGCTCCTTTATAGGATAAACGTGTCGGTTAGCGTGCGCTAACTTTAATTAGAATATATGTTTTTTGAGCCTGTGTCAACACATTTTTTGGAAAAATCAGCCTGTTTTGTGCAATTTCGGCGTATTGTACACCGGTTAGTCTCTGCTAACCGAAGATTTTGTGCAAAATTAGCCATATAAAAGGTTGCTGTACAGATTGACATAATGAAGGAAATAATGTAAAATTAAGTAAAGCCCCCTGACACAAAGGTAGCTCTCCTGCGTGAAAGGCGACGACAAAAAGTGTAAAAGTTGTCTTTTTTTGCCGCGCCTTTTGAAAGGGCGCGGCATTTTATTTAGGAGTTTTGTATGGAAACAAGGGTTGCTGTGATGAGCATTATCGTTGAATCGGAGGAGTCTGTTGAAACTCTGAACTCTCTGCTTCACGAATGTGGCAAATATATTATCGGAAGAATGGGAATTCCTTATCGCGAAAGAAAAATCAACATAATCAGCATCGCAATAGATGCGCCGCAGGACGTTATTTCGGCTCTTGCGGGTAAGATCGGCAAGCTTTCGGGCGTAAGTGTTAAAACCGCTTTTTCAAGCGTAACTTAATATGGAAAAAAGTATTAAAATGCTTATTGATACTCTTGCAGAAAAGCATAGGCTTAGCGAGGAAGAGTATCTTGAAATAATCACGTGCGATGATAGCGAAACTCTTGATTATCTTGCAGAAAAGGCAAGGAAAGCTCGCGAAGCGGTCTACGGAAAAGACGTTTATATTCGCGGTCTTATCGAAGTAAGCAATATATGTAAAAACGATTGCTATTATTGCGGCATACGCGCGGGCAACAGAAACTGTGAGCGGTACAGACTCACTGCGGAGGATATTCTCCTTGCCGCCGACGAAGGGTATAAACTCGGTTTCCGCACGTTTGTAATGCAGGGTGGTGAAGACGGCTATTATACCGACGAGGTCCTTGTCGGAATAATAGAAAAAATCAAGGAAAAGTATCCCGACTGTGCGGTAACCCTTTCTCTTGGCGAGCGAAGCCGCGAGAGCTATATGCTTCTTCGCAAAGCGGGCGCAGACCGGTACCTGCTTCGACACGAAACGGCGGACGGGGCGCATTATTCTATGCTTCATCCCGAGAACCTGTCCTTTGAAAACCGTATGGAGTGCCTTAAGAATCTCCGTGAGTGCGGCTATCAGGTTGGCTGCGGCTTTATGGTCGGTTCACCCTATCAGACGAAAGAGATGCTTGCCCGGGAGATGAAATTTATCGAGCGGTTCAAGCCTGATATGTGCGGCATCGGTCCCTTTATACCGCATAAGGATACGCCTTTTGCGGTATTTCCTGCGGGTAGCGCATTTCTTACCTGTAAACTGCTCAGCATTATACGGCTTATACACCCAAGTGTGCTGCTGCCTGCTACAACTGCACTCGGAACGGTAGACGGCGACGGGCGCGAACGCGGAATTCTCGCTGGAGCAAACGTTGTAATGCCAAATCTTTCACCGCCATCTGTGCGCAAAAAATATATGCTTTACGATAACAAACTTTCCGACGGAGCAGAGGCGGCAGAGGCAATCGAAACACTTAAAAAACGAATAGCGGGAATCGGATACACCGTTGTGACTTCCCGCGGAGACATAAAGAAATAAAAGGAGAACAGCCATGGCGAACTACAATCCCAAATCACTTAAAGCAGAAGAATTTATACACGACGGCGAAATTCTTGCAACTCTCGAATATGCAGAGGCAAACAAGAATAACCGCGAACTGATTGACGAGATTCTTGAAAAGGCGCGTCCCCGCAAGACCGAGAGCGGATGGACCTGCGCAGGCCTTTCTCACAGAGAAGCATCGGTGCTTCTTGCTTGCGACGATCCTGAAGTAATCAAGAAAATTTATGCAATTGCCGAGGAGATAAAGCTTGCTTTTTACGGCAACCGTATTGTAATTTTCGCGCCTCTTTACCTTTCAAACTACTGTGTAAACGGCTGTGTTTACTGCCCCTACCACCTCAAAAACAAGACCATACCGCGCAAGAAGCTTACTCAGGAGGAGGTAAAGGCAGAGGTTATCGCACTTCAGGATATGGGACACAAGCGACTTGCTATTGAGTCAGGCGAGGACCCCGTTAACAATCCTATTGAGTATATTCTCGAGTGTATCAAGACGATTTACAGCGTTCATCACAAAAACGGCGATATCCGCCGCGTCAACGTAAACATTGCGGCAACAACTGTTGAAAATTACCGCAAGCTTAAAGAGGCGGGCATCGGTACGTATATTCTCTTCCAGGAAACCTACCACAAGGAAAGCTACGAGCAGCTTCACCCTACGGGACCGAAGCACAACTACGCTTATCATACCGAGGCTATGGACCGCGCTATGGAGGGCGGCATTGACGACGTAGGACTTGGCGTTCTCTTCGGACTTGAGCTTTACAAGTACGAGTTTGCGGGGCTTCTTATGCACGCCGAGCATCTTGAGGCGGTTCACGGTGTCGGACCGCATACTATAAGCGTTCCCCGTCTTAAGAAGGCAGACGATATCAACCCCGACGATTTTGATAACGGTATTGATGACGATACGTTTGCAAAGATTACTGCCTGCATACGTCTTGCAGTTCCGTACACGGGTATTATTATTTCCACCCGCGAGACCGAGGCGGTCAGATCCAAGCTTCTCCGACTCGGCGTTTCGCAGGTCAGCGGCGGCTCGCGTACTTCAGTCGGCGGCTACGCCTGCGAGGAGCGCCCTCACGATACCGAGCAGTTTGACGTTTCCGACCAGCGTACTCTTGACGAGGTAGTAAAATGGCTTATGGAGAACGGACATATTCCGTCTTTCTGCACCGCGTGCTACCGTGAGGGACGTACAGGCGACCGCTTTATGAGTCTTTGCAAGAGCGGACAGATTGCAAACTGCTGTCACCCCAACGCCCTTATGACGCTTACCGAGTATCTTGTCGACTATGCAAGCGAGGAAACCAAGAAGGTCGGCTTTGAGGTTATCGAAAGGGAGCTTAAAAACGTACCCAAGGAAAAGGTGAGAAATATCGCCGCAGAGAATATCGAGGACATAAAGAAATCCAACAAGAGAGATTTTCGTTTCTAAAATGAGTAATTTAAATGAAACCGTAAGTGCCGAGCGCGTTCATATCGCTTTTTTCGGCAGAAGAAATGCGGGAAAATCCAGCCTTGTAAATGCAGTTACCGGTCAGGCACTCGCGGTAGTTTCTGACGTGAAAGGAACTACCACAGACCCTGTAAAAAAGGCTATGGAGCTGCTTCCCATAGGCCCCGTTATGATAATTGATACCCCCGGCTTTGACGACGAGGGAGAACTTGGCGAAAAGCGCGTTATGAAAACGCGCGAAATACTTGCAAAAACCGACGTTGCTGTTCTTGTTGTTGATGCGAGCGTAGGTATTACCGATGCGGAAAAGGATTTTCTCACCGTTATCGGGGAGAAAAAACTTCCTTGCATAACGGTATACAACAAGATAGACGTTTCGGGTGTGCCGCCTCTTCGCGAAAACGAAATTGCAGTAAGCGCAAAAGAGAACGTTGGCATAAACGAGCTCAAAGAACGTATCGGCTTGCTTGCAAAGAGCAAACAAAATGTGCGCCGCGTTGTAGGAGATCTTATCGAAAAGGGCGATATTGTTGTGCTTGTTACGCCTATTGACGAGTCAGCTCCAAAGGGCAGACTTATTCTCCCGCAACAGCAGACAATACGTGATATTCTTGACTCGGGCGCCTCTGCGCTTGTTTGTCAGGTTGAGGAACTTTCGGGCATACTTGCTTCACTGAAAAATCCTCCTAAAATGGTCATCACCGACTCGCAGGCATTCGGAAAAGTGTCAAAGGCGGTGCCGCCCGAGATTCCGCTCACTTCGTTTTCGATTCTGTTTGCCAGATACAAGGGTAATCTTGAGAGTCAGGTGCGCGGTGCAGCGGCACTTAAGAGCCTTTCCGACGGGGATAGAATTCTCATTTCCGAGGGATGTACACACCACCGTCAGTGCGGTGATATCGGCACTGTGAAAATGCCTAAATGGATTGCGGATTTTTCGGGTGCAAGGATTGATTTTGAGTTTACCTCCGGCGGAGAATTCCCCTTAGACCTTTCAAAGTATAAACTTGTTGTTCATTGCGGCGGATGTATGCTTAACGAGGCAGAGATGACAAGCAGGGTAGGTGCGGCAAATGCTGCAGGCGTTCCGATAGTGAATTACGGTGTCGCAATTGCGCATATGAACGGGATTTTAAGCCGCAGCCTCGAGCTTTTTCCAAAAGTTAAAGAATTATTGTAAATTAATGTTCATGGGAGTAAAGCCTTCCTCCGAGAGGAAGGTGGCAAACGCGACCGTTCACATAGAAAAAACAGTGGCACTGTGTGTCGCGTTTTCGCCTCGCCTACGGCGACGCGTTTTTTCTTGGAGCGATTGACGGAAGGAGCCTGCGAAAG
>JAFYPS010000142.1 GCA_017547395.1 Clostridia bacterium | reverse complement strand
GATAGCGTACTTCTGGCAGAGATCATATTCGAGCGGGTATGTATAAACGTGCTCGGGCATAGTTGCGGTATGGAAAGCGGTGTCAAATACGAGAACCTGAGGAGTGCCGGGCATTGCAGCGGTACAGCCCTCGATACCCATAATATGAGCGGGAGTATGAAGAGGAGCAAGGTCGCGGCAGAGTTCAAGCTTTGCCATAACCTCATCGGTAACGAGAACGCTCTCGGAGAAGTAAGCGCCGCCGTGTACGACTCTGTGGCCTACTGCTTCAATTTCATCCATGCTCTTAACGCTGCCGTACTCGGCGCTGATAAGTGCATCAATAACGATTTTGGTGGCAACGGTATGATTTGCCATCTCAACTTCTTTCTCATAAACCGCACCGGTTTCGAGATTGGTATGCTTGATTTTGCCGTCGATGCCGATTCTCTCGCAAAGTCCCTTTGCCTTTACAACACCTGCTGTGGTATCAAAAAGCTGATACTTAAGAGAACTTGAGCCTGCATTTACAACAAGTACATTCATGGATAAATTCCTCCAAAAATAACAATATTTTTCATTTAACTATATTATTATACAACTATCGCGCCGCAAATTCAAGCCGTAAGCGGAAAATTTAGCATTCGGCATTGCAAATTTTTGCAAGGTTTATTATAATATTCTTGTACGTTTTTTGAAAGTCGGGGTGAAAATTGATGCATATAGCGATAATTGCCGAGTATAATCCTTTTCACAAGGGGCACGCATATCAGATAAGCGAAGCAAGGCGTATTTTCGGCGAAGATGTAAAAATCAGCGTTATCCTCGGCGGAATCTTTTCTCAAAGAGGCGAAGCCTATATCGCACCGCCGTATATACGGGCAGAAGCGGCAATAAAATGCGGCGCGGACATAGTTTTTGAAATGCCGTTTCCGTTTTCTGCGGCACCCGCATCAATTTTTGCACGTGCCGGTGTTGAAATTGCCGAAAAAATCGGTGCGGACATTCTCTTTTTCGGAAGTGAATGCGGCGATATCAACAAACTGTATGAAAAATTAGACCGGCTCGACAGTGATGAAATGAAAAAGGCACTTAAAGAAAAAAGCGCCGGAGCGCTTGGCAAAACACGCGCATATACCAAAGTCTTTGAAAGCCTTTACGGTGAAGCCGCCCCCGCTGCACCAAACGATATCCTCGCTATAGAATATATGCGCGCCATTAAAAATTCAGGCGCAAAAATCAAGCCTTATACAATTCTGCGAAAAGGCGACTACAAGAGCGGTGCGGGTGAATTTCCGTCTGCATCAAGCCTTAGAAGCGAATTTTCAAGCGGCGGTATTTCCGCGATAAAACACGGTATTCCCGACGAAGCTTATAAAGTCTTCAATGATGCTAACGAAAACGGTCTTCTCTTTCCCGACATTGAAAGGCTTGCAAGCGCGGTTTTGATGAAGTTTTCGGACGGCACGCCTAAAGATATAGCTTTTTCGGGCAGCGGAATCATAGGCAGACTTAAAAACGCGGCAAGAGAAGCAAACAGCATCAAAGAACTTCTCGCGCTTGCTTCTACAAAGCGATATACCGATGCCGAGCTTTCACGTGCCGTGCTATATACTCTCTTCTCTGTAAAACGCTCACACCTTGCAAAAAAGGTGCACTACACAAGACTTCTTGCCGCAAACTCACGCGGCAGAGAAATTCTCAGCGGCAATATTGCTATTGAAACGGTTACAAAACCGTCGGATACGGACAAGCTTTCTGCCTCGGCAAAAAAGCAGTATCTTTTCACCTTTGCCGCAGAGCGTGCATATTCCCTTTGCTTAAAAGGCAAATATATGCACTTAAAACAGGCACCGAGGATTTTTAAACCATGAAAGAACTTTTGATATCTTTTATCTTGATAATACTTGCCGTCTGGCTTGTCGGCATCAACGTCGCAGCCGCCATCACGGTAATTTACGATAAGTTTTTAAGTAAAAAGCCGCGCGGTAGCGTGATGAGAATACCCGAAAAGTCCTTCGTCCGCTTTTCTATGCTCGGCGGTGGATACGGGACGCTTTTTGCAATGTTTCTTATATGGCACAAAACAAAATCGCACAATCTGTTGCTTTTTAAGATTTTCCTTTTTGCACTTTTGTGGACGGTGGCAATACTCGCCGTGCTGAAATATTTTTAAATCGCTCACGTTTCGACTGCTTTTTCCCTTTCTATATGATATACCTGATATTACAAAAACCTGTGGAGGATTAATATGACATACGTAATTTCGGATATTCACGGCGATTTTGACCGCTATGAAAAAATGCTTGAAAAAATAAATCTTGACGAGGACCGCGACGTTTTGTTTGTGCTTGGCGACGTCATTGACTACGGCGAGGATTCCTTTAAAATTCTCCTCGATATGTCTTCGCGCCCCAACGTTTACCCGATTCTCGGTGAGCACGAATATATGGCGCTCCCGCTCCTTAAAAAGCTTTCGGAGGACTTCAGCGAAAGCGCAATAGCATCCTTTGATGCAGAGACTATGAAAAACTTTATGGAATGGGGCAAAAACGGCGGTCAGGAGACCGTGCGCGCTTTTCGCGAACTCGACGAGGAGGAGCGCGAATGGGTAGTTGAATATCTTGAAGAATTTGTGCCATATGAAGAGATTGAGGTCGGAAGAAAAACCTTTGTCCTTGCGCACGCAGGTATCGACAACTACACAAAGTCCAAAGAGCTTGACGAGTATGATACAAAAGATTTTATCAGCTTTTCACCCGACTACTCCATTCCCTTTTCAGGTGCAGACTTTCTCGTTACGGGTCACACTCCGACCGTAGAAATCAACCCGTCATCAAAGGGAAAAATCTTTAAGCTCAACAACCATATCGCTATCGACTGCGGCGCGGCATACGGTCTGCCGCTCGGTTGCCTCTGCCTTGACACTATGGACGAGTTTTACGTTGAATAAACCGTTCACTCAGCGTGCAAGGGACTAAAGTCCCTGACGACCTAAAGGTCGCGCTCGACCGCGCGCGGTTTTTAAGGAGTTTTTATTCGTGTAAATTAATGTTTATAATATCTAGAGGCTCCCTCCGGGAGGGAGCTGTCAGCGCGAG
>JAFYPS010000016.1 GCA_017547395.1 Clostridia bacterium | reverse complement strand
TAATGCTCTTGTCACGCGACGTAATCTCAACAACACCGTCTCCGAGGTTACGGGGGCTGATTACCACGCGAAGAGGTGTGCCGAGAAGGTCTGCATCCGAGAACATAACGCCTGCACGAACGTCACGGTCATCATAGATAACCTCGATACCGCACTTCTGCATATCGTCATAAAGCTTGTCTGCAACAGCCTTGCATTCTGCATCATCCGCGCGTACGCAGCAGAGATGTACCTGCCAGGGCGCAATGGTGATAGGCCAGATAGGACCGAAATCGTCGTGATATGCTTCACAAACAGAAGCGGCAAGACGGCCTACGCCGATACCGTAGCAGCCCATAATGGGGTTCTGCGCTTCGCCGTTTTCGTCAAGGTAGGTCATACCCATAGTCTTTGTATACTTGGTGCCAAGCTGGAAGATGTTACCAACCTCGATACCGTTTGAAATAGTGAGAGAGTGCTTGCCGCATACAGGGCAGATGCCGCCTGCATAAGCCTTGGAAAAGTCGTGATATTCAACCTTGCCGTAGTCGCGCTCAATATTAAAGCCCGTGTAGTGATAGTCTTCCTTATTTGCGCCGCAAACAAGATTCTTTGCGCCATCAAGCGACTTATCAAAGAGAAGCGTTGCTTTTCCGTTAAAGTCAACCGCACCGATAAAGCCTGCAACAATGCCGCTCTCCTCAGTAACTACTGCGGGGTGAATCTCCTTGCCAAGGAAGTTGCGGAGCTTGGTTTCATTTACGTCAAGGTCGCCTCTTGTGAACACGATTACGTAATCATCGGTGAGGTTTTCCTGATATACAACTGCCTTTGCAGTCTTCGAAACGTCAACTTTAAGAAAATCTGTAACTTCTTCGATGGTATGCGCGTTAGGTGTGTGTGTAATGGTGAGAGGCATAAGCTCCGCATCTGCATATGCAGGAGTGATGCAGTCGGCAGCCTCCATATTGGCACTGTAGCCACATTCGGGACAAATTACAAGTGTGTCTTCTCCGATAGGTGTGAGAAGCATAAATTCGTGAGATACGCTACCGCCCATCATACCGGAGTCTGACTTAACCGAAACAACTTCGGGTACGCCTGCGCGTGCAAAAACGCGCTCATACGCGCGATGGCAACGTGCATAATATGCCTCAAGGTCTTCCATAGAAGTATGGAATGAATATGCATCCTTCATTGTAAACTCGCGTACACGAATCATACCTGCACGCGGTCTTGCCTCATCGCGGAACTTGGTCTGAATCTGATAAATCATATAGGGGTACTTAGAGTAGCTGGTGCCGTATTCGCGCACAAGCTGAACCGCAGCCTCCTCGTGAGTCATACCGAGAACCATAGGCGAGTTATTTCTGTCCTTGAAGCGAAGAAGTTCGGACGCAATAGACGAATATCTACCCGACTCTTCCCAAAGAGAAGCAGGCATAGTTACAGGAAACAGAACTTCCTGTCCGTCAATCTTATTCATCTCATCGCGGATAATAGCCTCTATCTTCTTGGAAATGCGAAGAAGAGGCGGAAACTGAGAAAAAATACCGCTTGCCACAAACTTCATATAGCCGCCGCGAAGCATAAGCGCGTGGCTGTCGATCACGGCACCGGAAGGTCTTTCCTTATAGCGGTCGCCAACAAGATTTGCAAGTTTCATAAACTTCCTCCAAAATAAAAATCCCGAAAGCCAAAAGGCTTTCGGGACGAAAATTTTCCGTGTTACCACCCGAATTCAGCAAAATCTGCTGCACTCATTACGTCAATAACGGCTGACACCGACGGCTCATCGCCGCATGCTCCAAGGTGGGTTCTGCACATCTCTCACAAAGTCTTGCACCGTCCGACTTCTCTCTCGGTAAGACATTATGCATACTGTTCCTCCTCATCGCTTTAATTATGTTATCACAACATTTTTACTTGTCAAGTCTTTTTTAATATGCTATAATACTCTAAAAACACGAATAGTATATGCTTTTCCATTGGAGGATTAATTTATGCAGGTTACCAGACAAATTTCTTCGCTTCACAAGGTACCTTTGAACAGTTTGCTCGACTACCCCGAAATCGAAAGTGCTACCCTGCTTAAAGGAGAGCGTTTTTCTTATCAGATTGCATTTATGCACGAAACGCTTGGCAAAAGCAATAATTTTGTAGTCGGCAGAATCGAAGTTGACTCTCCACTTGCCCCGTATATTAAAATATACAATATTGAAAATGCAGTTATGGACTGCCCTGCAAACCGATCCGATGCCGCTTTTGATGCAAACTATATTACAAAAGAACCCGGTCTTATGCCCGACATCCTCATCCCGTCAGAAGAAAGCGACTACATATGGATGGCGGCCGAGGGTGCTTCTTCAATATGGGTTGAACTTAACGTTCCTGAAAATTTTGCGGCGGGCATATACAGCATAAACATAAAGCTTCACAAAAAAGATTTGTTCAGCGTTGCTATGAAAGACGAATACGTCTTTGAGAAAGAACTCACTGTAGAAATCCTTGACGAAAAAATTCTTCCGCAAAGTCTCATCTATACAAGATGGTTTTACGCCGACTGCATAGCCGATTACCACAACGTAGAAATATATTCCGAGAAGCATTGGGAACTTATCGAAAAATATATTGCGGCAGCAGTAGACGTAGGCGTCAATATGATTCTGGTTCCCGTCCACACTCCTCCACTTGATACTGCAAGAGGATTTGCCCGCCCGTGCGTACAACTTGTCGATATAGAGAAAAACGGAAATAAATTCACCTTCTCTTTTGACAAATTCAAACGTTTTATTGACATATGCAAGAAGAGCGGTGTTAAATATTACGAAATAGCACATATGTTCACACAGTGGGGCGCAAATCATGCACCTAACATTATGGTAACCGAAAACGGCGAGAGCAGTTATATGTTTGGTTGGCACACTGCGGCAGACAGCAAGGAATACACCGATTTCTTAAAGCAGTATATTGCGGCAATTTCAAAAGAGTTAAAGGCAAACGGCATTGCAGAAAATGCATATTTCCATATTTCTGACGAGCCTAATATGCAGAATATTGATTCCTATACCCGCGCCGCAAATATTATCAAACCGCTTATCGACGGTAGCAAAACATTTGACGCGCTTTCCAATTACGAATTCTATCAGAACGGTCTTGTTGAGTGCCCCGTAACAAGTGTTTCGCACATTGCTGATTTTCTTGACAAGGACGTCAAAGATCAGTGGATTTATTACTGCTGCAGTCCTCAGTCTGTATTCACCAACGGCTTTATGGCAATGCCTCTCTCGAGAATACGTATTATGGGTATGCTGATATACAAGTATGATATCAAAGGATTTTTGCACTGGGGTCTTAACTTCTACAACTCTATGGTTTCTCACACAAAAATCAATCCGTATATAACAACTTCTTCAAACGGATGTTATCCTTCGGGTGATGCATTTATCCTCTATCCTTCAAAAGACGGTGCATATCATTCGCTCCGCGGAAAAGCATTCCACGAGGCTATATTAGACATTGACGTTTGCCGCACACTTGAAAAGTACGTCGGAAGAGATAAGGTTATCGAACTTATCGACAGCGAAGCAGGCGGCGAACTTTTGTTTGACAATTATCCGACAGGAAGCGCTTATCTGCCAAGCTTGAGAGAAAAAATGGTAAGAATCATAAAGGAGCATATATGAAAAGACCCCTATGGATTTAATTCCATAGGGGTTTTTGACATAAATTAAAAGAACGCTATAATCAAAATTCTAATATCAGAAATTTTCAAGCAGATACTTTTCTGCTTCTGCACACCAAAGTCCGCCATGTTTTTCTACCAAAGCTGCGAGTGTAGCAAAACGTGCATCACTGTTACCAAGCTCAGCAAAATCCGAGATCGCCGTCAGCGGAAGCTCCACGTGCGTATAGATCAGTTTTTTTCCACCGGGGATATGCGGCAAATTCAAGGTAGCTTCAATTGCTGCATCCATGCCACCGATGTGAGTAACCATTACTGCGGGATCTATGCGGTTATTTCCGATAAATCTAACGATATCCTTTATATCCTCAGGCGTGCTGCCGCTCGTACCGGCATAGTGATGCTGTGCATAGTGTACGTTGTAAAAATTAACCGTTGCGCTGAACGCCTTGTCAATTGGTCCTGCAAAGAAATTCAAGCATCCGTCAAAAGCGAGGATTGCATCACCAAGCTCAACAACCGGAGTTACCGGCGCATATACGAATACATCATCGTATCCCGTGCCGCCGCTGATTTCAATAAGTTCATCTTTCGAGGTAGTGTTAACAAACACAAGTTTAATGCCATTTTTGCTTGCCTCGCGAGGATCGTAAATCTGTTCCGCGCGGCGCAATCTATCCTCATCAATGTCACTTACAACTACAAGCGAAGGCTTGACGTCTCCATGGAGCGCAATGTCAATTGCAACGAGTCCCATAGGTCCGCAGCCCGCAAGGATTGCCACCTTTCCGCCTTCCTTTATATTCATCGTTGGTGTATCCCCGTCAAGGTGATAGTTCGCCTTGTATCCACGAAGCACACAGGATGCCGGCTCAATAAGAGAACCCTTGAAAAAGGCATCGCTTTGCAGCTTAATTAAATATCCGTTGCGAATGATATGTTCATAAACAATAGAATAGGTTGAAACACCGCCGATATCAGCGAAGGAATATCCTATGGTTTGATTTCCGCCAAGATAGCTAAGCACGGGAGGAATAATAACCTTCTCTCCCACCTCATATTCCTTTTCCCATTTTTTTCCCACCGAAACAATTTCGCCGCAAAACTCATGTCCTATGATGACAGGGTTTTCGGAAACATTGTCAGGCACTCTGAGGTGCTTTGCACCCTGCATTGCCGTTTTATACGTTGACATACAAACGCTGTCTGATATAATCTTAATGAGAATTTCTCCATCTCCCATAGCGGGGAGGTCAAACTCCTCAAGGCGAAGATCTTTTTCTCCATACAAACGTACTGCTTTCGTTTTCATCATTATACCTCACACTCTGTTAAAACTTCCAAACGCATGAATTTTTGCGCGTATTGCCTCCTTCATTCCCTTGCGAGCGTCTTCAAAAACGAACACCGGCCAGGTTGAAGGATTCTGAATCGTATTAAGCTTGTTTTTGAGCCCCATATTGAGTGCTCCAACCACATCGGAAAAAATATTAATCTTGGTAATTCCATGCTCAATGGCCATCTTCATCTGATCATCGGGCGTACCGCTTCCACCGTGCAATACGAGAGGACGGTCACAGACCGCTGTAATCTCGTCCAGACGGTCAATGCGGAGCGTTGGCGTTTTCAAATACACGCCGTGTGCCGTTCCTATAGCAATGGCAAGTGCATCGACGTCAGTCATTTCTACGAATCTGACAACCTCATCAGGAAGCGTCAAGGTGTCCTCGGGATCTTCGTTCTTTACAGAATCGTTCTCATTGCCGACCATTGCATTTCCTACATGACCGAGCTCTGCCTCAACCGTCACGCCGTGGGCGTGTGCAAAAGCTGTTACCTCAGCGGTCTTCTTTGCATTGTCTTCAAACGGAAGCACCGATCCGTCGAACATAACCGAACTGAAGCCGGAAGCAATAGCAGCCTTGATTGACTCAAGGTCGGTTGCGTGATCAAGGTGAAAGCAGACCGGTACTGTATAAAAGTCAGATGCTGCACGAACCATTGAGGTAATCAGCGGAAGTCCTTTTCCCCCAAGATCAACGCCCAATCCCATTAAAAGTGCGGGAGAGCGCTCTTCCTCACATACATCAAGAACCGCTTTCATCATTTCATAGTTGCACACATCAAACGCAGGGATTGCATAATGCATGGCTTTTGCGTCCGCGAGCATTTCTTTCATTCCAACCAACATTTCTAAATCTCCATATTTCAATTTCAGTTTGAATATTGACATTTAACCTTTTCACTAGTAAAATTATATCATTCAAACATTTTAGAGTCAATAAATGTTCGTAATGTTTGAAAATAAACATTTCTTCAAACAAAGGCAGAAAGATAATGAATGAACGACAAAAGGAAATTTTAGATATTCTTTATCAAAATGGCAAGGTTTCGGTTGCCGATCTCTCCAAAACACTTTTCGTGACAGAGATGACTGTAAGGCGCGATCTTATTGAAATGGAAAAGGGAGGCTTTTTGCGCCGTTACCGTGGAGGAGCCGTATTAAAAATCAACGTAGGCGAAATGCCTATAAGCGAACGGTTACTTTGGGATAGCCGCGAAAAGGAAGCACTTGCAAGAAAGTGTACCGAGTATCTGAGCGACGGTATAACGGTTTTTATCGACAGCTCATCCACCTGTCAGTATATTATTCCGTATCTTTCGGAGTACAAAAATATTACCGTCATTACCAACTCTATCAGCGCTCTTTTGACCTTGGGAAAACTGCATATCTTCTGTATTCTTATCGGCAGAGAATATTACGAACAGGATATGTGTACGGTAGGTTCTCTCGCAGAGCACTACGTTAAAGAGCTTAACGTAGACATTGCGTTTTTCACAACAGCGGCGATCTCTTATGACGGAGTCATATCGGATTTTGATTTAAAGCAAACGGCAATCCGAAAACTCGTAATGAAAAATGCAAATAAAAATATTTTCCTTTTTGAAAAAGAAAAATTCGGCAAAAAAAGCCTATACACGCTCTGCACCACAGAAGATGCGACTGCCATTTTAACAGCAAACGAAGAACAAAAAGACTTATAGAAGCCTGCAATATGCGCTTTCGTATACGCAGAAGCAGTTATTTGCCGAATTTAAGATAAAATTATAAAGGAACATATATGAAAACAGGAATAATATTTGATGTCGACGGAACACTTATGGATGCTACCGTTGAAGTAACTCACGCCTGGAACCTTGCTCTTGCCGAAACAAAAGAGTTCAACATTTCAATTACAAGAGAAGATATAATGCGTTTCATGGGACACCCCTCCTATACCATTGGCGATATGATACTGCCGACTTCTCTTTCGGACGCACAAAAAAGAGAAATCGTAGACAGATGTCTTGCATCGCAGAATGTCTATCAGCGCACTCACAGTTCTCCGACTTATGAAAACGTGATTCCCGTTATCCGTGAACTTAAAAAGTCATACAACGTGTATATCGTCAGCAATTGCCCTCACGGATATATTGAGAACCTTCTGCTTCATACAGGGCTTGCCGATGCTATTGACGATTACGAATATCACGGCAGAACGGGACTTCCGAAAAGGGACAACATAAAACTGATTATCGAAAGAAACGGTATTGACAAGGCTGTGTACGTCGGCGATACTGACGCTGATTATCTCGCCTGCAAAGCCGCAGGAGTTCCTTTTATACACGCAGCCTACGGTTACGGCACGCCAAGCGAGCCGACTCCGTCAATAAAACGGTTTGACGATCTTCCGAAAAAAATAAAAGAAGTGCTTGCGAAATAAAATATCATACAATTAAAACGTTTTAAATGCGGACAAGCGCCGACTTTAAAACTCCTTAAAGGGCGCGAGTGGTGAACGAGTCGCGAGACATGCGCCCTGAAGCATTCTAAAAACCTTGGTTTTTAGAATGAGTAAAAAAGAAG
>JAFYPS010000141.1 GCA_017547395.1 Clostridia bacterium | reverse complement strand
GCATTTTCTCTTGTCGGTTGCAAGTCGAAGGGTTATCCCGATGACGACGAAATAGCTGTGCCGGCAGACGACGTACAAGAAAATACAGAAGTGTCATACGTTCCGTCTGAAGACGATACACAAACAAAGGACGAGGTGTCAGACGAAAAGCCGAACGTTCCGTCTGAAGACGACAAACAACAATCACAAACAGATACGGACGTGTCAGACGTTCCGTCTGCAGATGATACGCAAACAAAGGACGAGGTGTCAGACGTTCCGCCTGTTGACAACACGCAACTGTCGGTAGCAGACTATGAGAAATCATATAAAGACTTGGGCGTTCCGACTGTAACAATTGTGTCCGATGCGTATAAAATCGCTCCTTATATAGAACTTTACCATGGTAACGACGGTAAGCTCTATACTCGGTTTGAAAAACGTCTTGACGAGTTGAAAGACCAGATCCCCGTGATCACCTATCAAAAAGGAATGTATCTTGATTTTTCGGATAGGTTTGAGTGTTGGGGTGTTAGTGCATACGATATTTCCGGAGAACATAGTGATACAAGCGTGAGTGACTTGTCAGCACTTTCCGGTTTTAATGCCGGAGAATACTATTTCACTGCATATATAGTTGAAAAGCACCCATTCGAAAGTGAAAAATATAACGGATATTACTGTGTATTCCGAATGACGATTCCTGCCATAGACCCGCTCGTAACCGTAATTTCCGACGGAGAGGAAATTGGTATACCGAAATACTGGCGCTGGAGCGAGTCTTGGTCAGAGAGCTTTTCGGGATGGTTATCCTCTGACGGATGGGGCATTTATAAAAATCTACAGAAGAATCTTGTAAAGGCTCCTGAAGTCAGAATGGCTAAGGATATCACTATGCGATATGCCGAAAACGTAAGTGATCATGGAGGATTTACCATATATAACGAAAATTTCGAGGAAATAAACAGGCTGAATACATTAGAAGAATTGAAAGCACTGGGAAGTGGTACGTATTATGTCGTAACAGATGTGATCAAATACGGCACAGAAATACACGATGGGAAAGTGGGAGCCAGTGGATATGACTGCACTTTTAAACTGATTGTAGCATAAAAAACAAAAGGAGTAAGTTAATATGATTGAAAAGGCACTTTATGGAAAGTTTGACGGTAAGGACGTTTACAGGTTTGAAATTTGCGACGGCGACCTGAGGGTCAATTTTATTGAATACGGCGCAATCATTCAAAGCCTTTATTATAATAATGTAGACTGTGTTGCAGGATATGACACTCTTGAAGGATATGTAAAAGACACCTCAAATCAGGGCGGTACTATCGGCAGATACGCTAACCGCATCGGCAACTCACGTTTTACGCTTGATAAGGAATACTCGGTTGGCGCAAACAACGGCAAAAACTCGCTCCACGGCGGGTCTGCGCCCTTTAACCACAAGCTTTTTAAGGGCGAGCCGATGTCGGCAAACTCGGTCAGGTTCAGTTTATCTTCGCCCGACGGCGAGGGCGGGTACCCGGGTAACCTTGATTTTAGCGTAACTTTTACAGTAAAAGACAACGCGCTCACTATTGAGTATAACGCGGTATGCGACAAAGACACCATAATGAATTTTACCAATCATGCATACTTTAATCTCGGTTCCGAAAACAACTTTTCGACACGGCTTATGATAAAAGCCGACAGTATCACGCCCGTAAATGACGACCTTATTCCGACGGGCGAGTTTTTGGCGGTGGACGGCACTCCGTTTGATTTCAGGACGGCAAAGCCCATCGGCAAGGATATCAAAAGCGAGCATCCGCAGGTTAAACTCGCAGACGGATTTGACCACAACTTTGTTCTGGGGCTTGACCGCACATATAAGACTGACTGCATAATTGCATACTGTCCCGAGAGCAACATTAAGATGTCGGTAGACACCGACCTTCCCGGTGTTCAGCTCTATACGTCAAACGTGCTTGACGAAAAGGGCGGAAAATACGGCGACCTTACAAAATACTATGCGTTTTGCCTTGAAACGCAGTTTTTCCCCGACAGCCCCAACCAACCCGACTTTCCAAGCTGTGTTGTTGCAAAAAACACACCGTTTTGCTCGGTAACCAAATACAAATTTAAATAAAATATCCCCCGACAAAGTCGGGGGATATTTTTATTTTAAGGCCGACTGAGGGAGAACGCATTTTTACTAAACAAAAACTAACGCACTCTCCTTCCACCGCTATCGCGGTTCCCCTCGGAGGGAGGCTTTGCTCTTTTATAATTCTAAGTACATATAATCAAACGGTATGTCTTTGAAAAACGATGGATGTGTCCCGATAGTTTTAAAACCGAATTTTTCATATAAATGAATAGCCGAAAGATTATCGTTTCTTACTTGTAAATCAATTATATCAAAAGCATTTGCTTTGGCAAACTCTATAATTTTGCCTAATAATTGACCACCAATTCCTCTGTTCCAATAGTCTTTTAACACTGTTACAGAAATTTCTCCTCTGTGACTCATACGACGCGGAAATCTGCTAAGACTTGCGTTGCCAACGATTTTACCATTATCCTTTGCTAAAAGCATAATGCCATCTTTCGAATTTTCTAAATGCAAAAGATACTCAGCCTCCTCTTGTACAGTAAACGGCAGACCCTCCGACCCAAAAGACAAATTATCAGTTTCGCCACCAACTTTTTTGAAATATTCAATCAACTCATCTGCATCTTTTGCTTTCGCTTTTGATATAATACACATATTTTTTCCTTCCATAAATCTTTATTAAGGCTCCCTCCGGGAGGGAGCTGGCAGCCGTATGGCTGACTGAGAGAGAACGCGTTTTCACCAAACAAAAGCTAACGCACTCTCCTTCCACCGCTATCGCGGTCCCCCTCCCTCTCGGAGGGAGGCTTTTACTGTTTTGTCTATATACTCACAAACACCTTGAAAATTTGTATTGATATGTCGGTTCGTAAATCGTAT
>JAFYPS010000015.1 GCA_017547395.1 Clostridia bacterium | reverse complement strand
GTAGTTTTATTCGCCATCGGTTTCGGGTTTTACAACCGCAATCTGAAGTTCGGCAAGTGCCTTTTCATCTGCAAAGCCGGGAGCCTTGGTCATAAGTTCGGACGCGTTCTGAACCTTCGGGAATGCGATAACGTCGCGAATGTCCTCAAGTCCGAGTGCAAGTGTAACAAGACGGTCAAGACCGAATGCCATACCGCCGTGAGGAGGTACGCCGAACTTGAACGCATCTATAAGATAGCCGAACTTTTCCTGGACCTCGTCGTCGCCAAGGGAAAGTGCCTTGAACATACGGCTCTGGATTTCGGGGTCGTGGATACGGATAGAACCGCCGCCAAGCTCGGTACCGTTAAGAACTATATCGTATGCGATAGCACGGCAGTTTGCGGGGTCATTTTCAAGTTTGTCAAGGTCCTCGGGATTAGGCATTGTGAAAGGATGGTGCTTTGCGCAGTATCTGTCCTCTTCCTCGGAATACTCGAAGAGCGGGAAGTCGGTTACCCACATAAACTTGAAGTCCATGGGGTCAAGCAGATTAAGCTTCTTCGCACAGTGAACGCGGAGTGCACCGAGAGAGTCAAACACAACGGAATCCTTATCCGCACATACGAGAATAAGGTCGCCGTCCGAGAGCTCCATACGCTCCGCGATAGCGGCATTCTCCTCGGGGGTGAGGAACTTTGCAAAGGAAGAAGAAACTTCTCCGCCCTGCATCTTTGTCCATGCAAGACCCTTTGCGCGGTAGGATTTTGCAAACTCTGCAAGTGCATCGATCTCCTTACGGGAGAACGCAGCGCCACCCTTTACGTTGATTGCGCGAACACTGCCGCCGCCGGCGATAGCGCCTGCAAATACCTTGAATTCGGTATTCGCAACAATATCGGAAAGATTCTTAAGCTCAAAGCCGAAGCGGAGGTCAGGCTTATCTGAACCGAAGCGCTCCATAGCCTCCTTATACTCCATACGGAGGAAAGGAGTTTCAAGATCAATGCCGTGGAATTCCTTCCAGAGCTTTTTGAGGAAGCCCTCGGTAACGTTTATAACGTCGTCCTGCTTAACGAAAGACATCTCGACGTCAATCTGAGTAAACTCAGGCTGACGGTCAGCACGGAGGTCCTCGTCACGGAAGCAACGTGCAATCTGGAAATAACGGTCAAAGCCGGATACCATAAGAAGCTGCTTGTAAAGCTGAGGCGACTGAGGAAGCGCGTAGAAACGGCCGGGATGCACACGGCTGGGTACAAGGTAGTCGCGCGCGCCTTCGGGCGAGGGCTTAATAAGGTTAGGGGTTTCGATATCAATAAAGCCGTTTTCAGCGTAGTAGTTACGTGCGATGTTTGTTATTCTCGAGCGCGCGAGGATATTCTTCTGAATATCGGGGCGACGAAGGTCGAGATAACGGTAGGTCATACGGAGTTCAGGGCGTACGTTGCTGTTCTCCTCAATAGCAAAAGGAGGAGTCTGAGCAGCAGAAAGAATGCGAAGCTCCTTAACGTAAACCTCGATTTCGCCTGTGGGAATATTCTTGTTTACCGCACCCTCTCCGCGTGCGCGTACAACACCCTTCGCAAGAAGTACAAACTCACTTCTTACAGAGAATGCAGTATCAAAAACTGCGCGGTCGGTCTGCTCGTCAAATGCAAGCTGAAGTATTCCGCTACGGTCGCGAAGGTCGATAAAAATGAGTGCTCCAAGGTCTCTCTGACGCTGAGCCCAACCCATTACGCAGACTTCTCTGCCAATGTCCTTTGCCGAAAACTCACCGCAACGAGCGGTACGGTTATCGTCCATATTCAAAAGCTGTGCCATATCTATATCTCCTTAGTATTAATTTTCCTTGTTGATTCTTTTTTCTATAATCTCAAGAGCCTTTTCATAAAGCGTCTTGCGGTTGTAATATTCAAGAGAAGGTCTCGCTTCTCTACCGAAAAATACGTCGTTAACAAGCGATTCAACCTTGCCGTAACCAAGCAGATTTGAAAGGTCAGAAACGCCGCTCTCTGCTATAATCTTCAGCATTTCGCGCTCGCTACCGTCAAAGTCTTCGTAATACGACGAGGTCATATATCCGTCGGAGAGGAAGGCAAGTCGATAAACGAGATATGATATCTTTTCCATATCATCGTGTCCTGCGGGCAGTGCAACAAACTCGGTTGCTCCCGCATCGACGTAGCATCTGTATGAATCGCTTTCACTCTGCTTCGGGACAGGAAGAATTCCAACGTCGACGCCTGCTTTTCTGTATTTCTTGACCTCGCCGAGCGTCATAACCGAAAACGCCGCGCTTCCGTCGGAGAAATTTCCGATGCCGAGCTCCACCAGCGGCATAAGCTGTGAAATTCCTTTATCAAAATCCGCTTTTGCAGTGACCGAAATCCCATCACTATTTTCAAGGAAAGCACCGCCGCCCGATATATAAAGCGGGAAAATATCACTTTGCTCTATTTCAGCCGCCTTTTTATATGAAATAAGCTTTTCAAGCGTAAGCACTCCGTTAAGCGCATCGGCACTAACCTCGCTTTCCTCAACGAGTTCTCTGTTATAAGCGAGAACGTATGCGTTTTCATAAGTATCCGTAAGCGTTGAAGAAAGAATATACTTGCCGCCGAAAAAAGACAGCGAATCGGTAAGAACCGCATCAAACCAGCGTTTGTCCGTGTCTATATACGGGTTGTCCGAAACGTCATCGAGAAGTGCGTATGCAAGCAATCTCGAAAGCTCTCTGCCGCTTGCGGCATACACGTCATACGAATACGTGCCCGAAAGAATATCGTTTTTCGCCGCATCATAAATTGCAGGGACCGAGGATGCGCCTATTACGGCACCGTTTTCAAGCGCAAGATGAAAATTTCGCTTTTGCACGTTCTGCGGAGAGGTTTCATCCTCTGCAAAATATGCAGCCGCCTCTTTTTCGGCAAGCACCGAAAGAATATATCCCGAAACGTCGGGGGCATCTATAATATCAGGCGCCGTTACTGCAAGGTTGTCGCGTGCTATAGCATGCTCTGCGGCTTCTTCCTTTGCATCAAACGAAACGCTTGATATAATTATCGCGGCAAGTATCAAAACTACCGCTGTTACCAGTGAAATTATCGCTGTTCGCCTTGTAATAGTTACACCTCCTTTTTTATCGCTTCAAAGCACAAGGTTTTGAAGCGGTCTCAAAATCGTTCGCTCGCGCCACGCTCGACCGCGTGCGATTTTCAAGGAGTTTTTTGGTCGGCGCACGTCCGTCCAAAAAACGGATTTTATATCTTTACTCGTTTTACTCGCTTTGAAAGCAGACAAATCGCCTCGTACGGAATAGTCTGCGCTGCAGCGCAAAGTCTGTGCAGATTTTCTCCGCTTGCATCAAATATGTAAACCCAGTCGCCTACGTTTACGGGAACGTCGGTTACGTCAACCATACACTGGTCCATACAAACTCTGCCAAGCAACCTTACCGCCTTATTGCCAATCATTACCGTTCCGCCGTTCTTGTAGCCGCGAAGGAATCCGTCAGCATATCCTATCGGGATAGTCGCAACAGTCATCTCGCGCTCGGCACAGAACTCCGCTCCGTAGCTCACGCAGTCCCCTGCGTGAAGTTTATGTATATGCGCAATGCGGCTCTTGAGCCTCATAACGGGAATAAGCTCACCGTCGCAAGCCTCGTCCGACGGAGATATACCGTAAAGTACGATTCCGAGACGGACAAAACTCTGGTACATATCGGGGAAACGAAGCGCGCCGGCACTGTTGCATATATGTTTTGTCGGGAAACGTGCGCCTTTTTCCTCACACGCCTTTACAACCGCGTCATAGCGTTCAAACTGTGCTTTCGACCTTTCATCTCCGCTTTCGTCGGCACAGGCAAGATGTGAGAACACCCCGTCTATGCGGATTCCTGAAAGCTTTGATATTTCAAGTATCTCGTTTACGGTATTTTCCGCCGCCTCAGCGTGTGTGTCAAAGCCAAGACGGTTCATTCCGCTGTCAAGCTTAAGATGGCAACGAATGCAATCCTCATTGTCAATCAATTCCGCCTTGCGAAGTTTTTTCACCTCGTTTGAAAGGGCAACTGCATATTCAAGCGAGTAAACCGCCTGTGTTATTTTATGTCTTGCAAGCAATTTGACGTTATCGCTCTCCGCAGGTGTATATCCGAGAATGAGAATGCTCTTTGCAACAAGATTAAGCGAGTCTAAAATCGAGTAAATCTGCTCTGCCTCTTCTATGCTCGATACCGCAAAATGTCTTGCACCCGCTTCATAAAGCGTTGGCACACAAAGCTCGGCACAGTGACCGTAGGCGTCCGCCTTTACAACGCACATCGGCTCGGTTTTTGGCGAAACCGACTTGATTCTCTTTTGCAAATGCTCAAAATTATGTCTGAGCGCCGCAAGATCTATTTCGGCAAGATTTTTTTCGTTCACTATGCTTCACTCCTCTCTGAATTCCAGAATTTCAAGCGTAAAATTGTTTCCGCTTAACGTCTTTGGCGTTTCACCGTCAAAGCAAACTCTCACGTCCCCGCCTTCGCTGACAAACGAATTGTCGCCGTCTTTTTTCATCGTCATCGGAGAAAAAAGTTCAAACGGTGCAAACATTTTGTCACTTACCGACGTATATTCAAGGTCGGTGTAGCTGACCGTTACTTCCCCGTTTTCGCGCTCGGCAATAAGTCCACGTATTCGCTTTGGCTCAAGCACCTCGAGTTTTTCGGATTCGCCTAGTCGCGAGTACTTTACCGTATATTCCCTGCCACTCAGCGCATAGGAAACGGTAGCCGTTACGTCCCCTTCAAAAAGCGAAATCTTTTTTTCACCGCAGGCACACAAAAGAACCGCCAGCGCAAAAAGGACAATAACCTTTACAAATTTCACGAACATCACCTCAATAAAAGGATATGTCCGCGTTTTTTTATTATTCTTCGGGAAGGCTGTCCGAAAGGGTTACTATAGACGGAGCAACGTGGCGAAGATTGTTGATTATCCTCTTATTAGCATCGAAAAGCACCGCGCGTTTTGCCTTGTCGCGTTCAAAAATTATCATATATCCGTTCGGGGAATCCGAAGATGAACGAAAATCGCTGACCTGACAGTTGCCAAGCTCGCTCACGTTTACAGGCGCGATTCTTTGCGCTTCCTTTTTAACGT
>JAFYPS010000140.1 GCA_017547395.1 Clostridia bacterium | reverse complement strand
TCCGCACCTACGGCACTTCTGAACGAGAACGTATCCTTTTTTAGGGTTTATTTCCGCTTTTATCGCATCCATAATACCAAGACAGGTGTTTTCTCTGTCGCCGGGGTTTATGTCGATATGTATAGAGCAGAGGCAAAAAGGGCAGTGGTTGCGGGAGGATGAGCCGAGAGGTTCTACCTCTTTGCCGCAATTACGGCAAATGAAACCGCTGTCATTTTTTGCAAAACGTTTGCTTTCCATAAATTTCTCCTTGTAATCTGCAAATTATTGCAAATACTGTTGATGACTAAATTGAAAGGATATATCCGTATGAAATATTATATCACGAAAATTATAATTTGTACACTGCTTATATTAACCCTTGCTTTCTCTGCGACGGCTGCAACCTGGTCGGAGATGCAGGAAAACGGTGAGGTGTCTGACGGCGGCATACGTTACGGAGACCCGCGTGACGGAATAGTCAGCGACGTGACAAACGGCAGCGAGGGACTTATTCCCGAAATCAGCAGTGCCATAGACGACGGGCTTGGGATAGACGGCGATCAAACGATGCCTGATACTTCCTCGGATACCGACACTAACGGTATGGGAGATATCAAGCCCGAAACAAGCCGTGTTACAAGTGAAGATACGTCTAATACAAGCGGCACGACAGGTACTGCCGACAGTAACAGCGGTATGAGTGCCGGTCTTGTTATTGCTATTCTTGTAGTCGTTGCAGTAGTAGTAATAATACTGATTATGCTTATGAAGAAAAGATAAATTGTTAAAAACCGTGCAAAAGCACGGTTTTTGTTTGTAAATTTATTTTCCTACGCAGAATTTGCTGAAAATTTCGGACACTACGTCTTCGCAAACGCGGCGACCGTCAAGCTCGTCGAGCGCTGCTATCGCACGCTCAAGGTCGCTTGCCGCAAGGTCTGCGGGAAGTCCGCTTCTGACAAGATTTATCGCATCGTTTATTCTTGCCGAGGCTTCGTCAAGAGAAGCAAACTGCCTTGCACTTGAAACTATTGCATCGCTTGCAGTGTTGATTTCGTCGGCGAAAAAGAGTTTTTCTACGGCATTTTTCAGGTCCGCAATGCCTTCACCGTTTTTCGCACTGATGCGAACTGTTTCGCTGAAAATGCCACACGGCAGTTCGATATTTGCAGTAGCCTTGTCGCACTTGTTGATTACGGCAATTTTTGGTGCTGACGTATCCTTTAACGTTTCAATCAGCGCAAAATCCTCTTTTTCAAGCTTCTCGGAGCCGTCAAGAACAAGCATAATAAGCTCGGCTTCGCGCAGTTTTTCCTCGGCACGCATAACGCCTATCTGCTCTACGGTGTCGCTCGTTTCGTGAATACCTGCGGTATCCGTAAGGTGAAGCAACACGTTGCCAAGCGGAATATCGCGTTCGAGAACGTCGCGCGTAGTTCCCGCAACGTCGGTTACAATGGCTGCGTCTTCGCCTGCAATAGCGTTATAAAGTGAACTTTTTCCGCGATTGGGTGCGCCGCAGATTACGGTTTTTACGCCCTCGAATATTGCGCTTCCCGCACGGTAGGTACCTTTAAGCGTTTCAAGCTTTTTTAAAACTGTGAGAGCACGGTTTGTAAACTCGCTATCGCTGATTTCGGCAAGATCCTCGTCAGGGTAATCGATTTTTGCATACACTGCGGCAACTAAAGCGACAAGCTCTTTAGCCGCAGCTTCGATGCTTTCCGAAAGCACGCCGCGACGCTGTGAAGCCGCGACCTTAAGCTGCGCATCGCTCTTTGCCTCGAGAATTTCACCGACTGCTTCCGCTTTGGTCAGCGAAAGCTTACCGTTTACAAAGGCGCGTCTTGTGAATTCTCCCGCTGCAGCGGGTGTTGCCCCCGCCTTGAAAACCGCTTCAAGCACGCGCTGTGTGACAAGCACACCGCCGTGACAGGTAATTTCTGCGATGTCCTCGCCCGTATAAGAAGCGGGTGCGCGGAAGATTGTCAGCATACCGTCGTCTACGATACCGTCACCGTCTGTTACGTCACCGAAGACTGCCGTACGGCTCTTGATGTCTGCAACGTTTACACCGCTTCTGGGAGAAAAGCAGCGGCTTGCTACAGCCACTGCTTCTTCGCCTGATATTCTGATAAGAGCAACGCCGCCTTTACCTCTCGGAGAGGATACTGCGGCAATTGTTGACAGAAAATCTCTTTCCATATTATTCTTCGGAAGATGCTTCTGCTGCTTCGCTCTTAGGAGCTCCGCTGTGATGACGGGGACGGCGATGACGATTTGAGCCGTGACCGCGGTCGTTCTTCGGGGGAAGCTTACCCATACCCTTATCGGTAAGGAAGATAACAACCTTGCGGTTGTTGTCAGATCCGATAGAATTTGTGGAAATGCCTTCGATTTCCTGAATTTCGGAGTGAATGATGCGACGCTCATAAGGATTCATAGGCTCAAGAACTACGCTTCTGCCGTACTTCTGGACCTTTGCCGCCATTCTGCGAGCAAGGGCGCGGAGGGTTTCCTCACGCTTTTCTCTGTAGCCTTCTACGTCTACTGCGATGCGCTCGTGGTCATCCTTGCCTTCTGCGCGGTTAGCCGCGAGGTTTGCAAGATACTGAACGGCATCAAGAGTTTCGCCGTGGTGACCGATAAGCATACCTGCATCTGCGCCCGCAATCTGAATGCAAACTGCATTTTCCTCGGTTTCGCCGAGGGTTGCGGTAACATCGAGCTCAAGGTTTTTAACAAGAGCCTCTACAAATGCGAAAGCAGCCTTGGTTTCAGCCTCGGTGGTAGGGGTTTTGGGCTTCTTCGGCTTTTCAGCCTTCTTTTCGGGTGCTTTCTTCGGCTCGGGCTTCTTTTCAGCCTTCCTCGGCTCAGCCTTGGGAGCTTCCTTCTTGGGTTCGGGCTTTTTCTCAGCCTTGGGAGCTTCTTTTTTAGGCTCGGGCTTGGGGTCGGGAGTTTCGATACGCGCAACTACCTTTGCATCTACCTTTCCAAGACCAAAAAGACCGCCCTTTTTGCCTGCTGTAACAAGGCTCCAGTCGATATCGTCGAGAGAATCTACTGCAAGCTTTGCCTTGAGTGCTTCTACTGCATCATTGACCGTTTTACCGGTTGCGAAAATTTCGGTTATCATCTATTGCTGATTTCGTGCTTTTGCACGACCTTTCTGCTAATAATTATTTTTTGTCGCTTTCGTCCTTGAGCTTTGGCTGCTCCTTTGGAACAACCTTTTCTCCGTTAAGAAGGGTCTGATTTGCGCCCTTTACTTCGGATTTTACTTCGGGAAGCTCATCGTAGTCGTCATCATCAATGTGATGAAGCGAGCGCACTCTTGCAAGGTCGCTCTTCTTTACGTAACCACTGTCCTTAAGTTCTTTTTCTGCCTTTTTGATGTCTTCTTCGGTAAACTGCGGAACGGGCATAGTCTTTGCAAGGATAACAGTCTGCGCAAAGGAAAGAATGTTTGAATAAATCCAGTAAAGACCGATCGCGCTTGAGAAGGAGAAGCAGAAGAAAAGTGACATAAGGGGCATAGTCCAGTCCATCATTTTCATGCTGCAACCGTTCTGCATATCCTGCGTAGCGGGGGACTGATAGGTGAACTTTCTTGTGAGCTTCATTGTGAGTACCTGCAAAAGGAAGCAGGCAACGGGGATAATCGCATATGCGATAACGTCAAGGAATTTGGGAACGCCAACGCCCGAAACTGCTTCGCCGCTTGAAAATGCGCCGAATACAGAGGAGGGAGTAACGCCGAGATTAAGACCGAAGAAATTAAGGTTCGGGATGCTCTCGAGCGATTCTGCAAGGCTCGGGAAAGCCGCGTTTACGCTGTCAAGGTTTGCATTGATTGCGGAAATTGCATTAATCTGGTCGAAAACGTTGAAGTTTTCGAGAGTTATAGCCGCGCCCTTATAGGTAAGACCGAGGTGGCTTGCAAGAGCGATAAGCTCTTCGGTGCCAAGACGGCAGATATAGGAAAGCGGCTGACGGATTATAGAATAAACCGCCATAATTACAACGAGCTGAACGATAAGGGGCATACATCCGCCGAGGGGGCTGACGTGTTCCTTTTGCTGAAGCTCCATAATTTCCTGCTGCATTTTCTGCTGAGTAGCGCGGTCGGTACGACCTGCATACTTTTTACGGATAACCTCTTCTTTGGGGCGGATAGCCGCCATTTTAATCTGATTTTTCTGCTGCTTTATACCGAGGGGGAGAAAAACCAGCTTGATAACGATTGTAAAGAGGAGAAGCGTCAGTGCGTAGTTTCCTGTAAAGGAGTCGAACAGACGCATAATATACGCAAACGGTATATTAATAATGTCAAATAGGGAATTCATTTTATAAGGAAAGTCCTTTCTTTATTCTTCATCGCTTGGTTGTTTTGAAAAGGGTTTAAAACCTTTGTCGGGTACGGGGTCATATCCGCATCTTGAGTACGGGTTGCAACGCGCTATTCTGTATACTGTGAGGATAAGCCCTGCGAAAAAGCCACGTTTTTGAAACGCCTCAACGGCGTAGGCAGAGCAGGTTGGTGTAAACCTGCAACAACTTTTCTTAAGCGGTGAAATATACTTGCGATACAGTTTTATAAGCCAAATACAAATATGCTTCATATCAATTCAAGTTTTTTCAGAGAGCGACGCAATTCGCGCTCTACGTCACCCGTTTTTTTACCCGAGATTGCCTCACGCGCAACAAGCACGATGAGGTTGCCGGTACGTACGGGTGTTTCTGTATCAATATTTCTGTATGCATGCCGAATGATTCTTTTTGCACGGTTACGCATAACGGCGCCGCCGATTTTTTTGCCAACGGTAAGACCTATGCGATTGACGTATTTCTTTTCGGGATTTGCCTTCATCAATGCACGCTTACGGTAATCCGGCAGGACATAAACGGCTACAGTCGGCATAACAGCCTTTTTGCCCTTCTTATATGCTTTTGAATACAAGTGGTTTTCGCATATTGCGCGGTATTTCATATTGAAAACCTTTCCGATTGAAAAATGTGTGTTACAATCAAAAACTCCGATAACTCTAAGTGAGGTTATCGGAGTTTGAAACTCCCGTGGGAGTAAGTTTCAGGCAGCAGCCAAACTCAAAATTAATAGGTGAGTCTTGCTCTGCCTTTAGCGCGGCGTCTCTTAAGTACTTTTCTGCCGTCTGCAGTCTTCATTCTCTTTCTGAAGCCGTGTTCCTTTTTTCTCTGGCGCTTTTTAGGCTGATAGGTTCTAAGCATCGTGATTTGCACCTCCTTGCAAGATTTCGGAAGCGATAACTTCGCTTGTATTCACAATAAGACAACCTATATTATATTGAAATAATAGCGATTTGTCAATAGATTTTTAAAAAAAGTTTTGGGCCGCGCCGCGACGCGGCCCGAAATATCTTAATCAGAGCTGCGAAGCAAGAATTTCTTCTGCCTTGCTGAGTGCTTCGTCTGCTTTTGAAACGTCTGCGCCGCCTGCCATTGCACCGTCGGGACGTCCGCCGCCCTTGCCTCCGGTAACGGCTGCAACTGCACCTACGAGCTTACCTGCATGAGCACCAAGCTTAACCGCTTCTGCGCCTGCGCATGCCGCAAACTGAAGTTTAGAGCCGTCAACCGCTGCAATTACTGCAACTGCGTTTGCATTCTTCGCCTTGATTTCGTCGCACATTGAGCGAGCCGCCTGCGCGTTGCCGTCAATCTTGGCGGTGAAGAGTTCAACACCCTTGACGTTTACGGAAGCGAGCGAAGCGAGCGCATTCTGGGAAAGCTTTGCATTAGCTGCGTCAAGTTCCTTCTTGAGACCCTTGATTTCATTCTGGAGAGCCGCTGCTCTTGAGGGGTTGTCGCTTACGTTTGCGCTCTTGAGTTCCTGTGCGGTTTTAACTGCGAGCATTTCGCTGTCCTTGAGGAGAGTAAGCACGCCAAGACCGGTTGTACCTGTTACGCGGCGAACGCCTGCTGCAACAGAGGACTCGGAAACAATCTTAAAGAGACCAACCTTTGCGGTGTTGGATACGTGAGTACCGCCGCAAAGCTCGGTGGAGTATTCGCCCATTTTAACCATACGTACCTTGTCGCCGTATTTTTCGCCGAAGAGTGCCATTGCGCCCTCTTTCTTTGCGGTTTCAGCATCGGTAACCTTGGTTACAACTTCTGCACCTTCGAGGATAGCTTCGTTAACAAGATCCTCAACCTTTTCAATCTCTTCCTTAGTCATTGCTGCAAAGTGAGAGAAGTCAAAGCGGCATTCGGTTTCGTTTACATAAGAGCCTGCCTGCTCAACGTGGTTGCCGAGCACCTTGCGGAGCGCACCCTGAAGGAGGTGTGCTGCGGAGTGGTTACGGCGGATAGCCGCGCGGCGCGCAGCGTCGATAGCGGCAGTAACCTTGTCACCCTTATTAAGAGTACCGTTTTCTACGTGGCAGATGTGGATATATACACCGTCACTCTTCTTGGTGTCAATAACGGTGAGAGTTGCATTTTCGGTAGTGATAACACCGGTGTCGCCAACCTGACCGCCGCCCTCTCCGTAGAAAGGAGTTCTGTCAAGTACAACCGTACAGTCGCCCTCGTTTACGCTTTCAAGCATATTATCACCGTCGATAATTGCAATAACGGTTGCACTGCTTTCGTTTTCTTCATAGCCTGTAAACTCGGTCTTTGCGAGAGAGGAGAGAAGAGTCTTGGAGGATTCGCTCCAACCGCCGATATCTTTACGGCCTTCTCTTGCACGGTTACGCTGTGCAAGCATCTCAGCCTTGTAGGTTTCTTCGTCGATTTCAAGTCCCTTTTCCTCTGCGATTTCTCTTGTGAGGTCAATCGGGAAGCCGTAGGTATCGTAAAGCTTGAATACGTCTGCACCGTCGAGAACCGTCTTGTTTTCTGCCTTTGCCTTTGCAATAAGGTCGGAGAGAATTGCAAGACCCTGGTCGATAGTGGTGTTGAAGCGGTCTTCCTCGATAGCGATAACCTTCTTGATAAAGTCGCGCTTTTCGGCAAGCTCGGGATATGCGCCAACGTTAAGCTCGATTACAACGTCGCAAAGGTCGGAAAGGAACGTGTGATTGATTCCAAGAAGCTTTGCATTTCTTGCGGCACGGCGGAGAATTCTGCGTAGAACGTATCCGCGGCCCTCGTTAGAGGGGTTAACGCCGTCGCAAATCATAAACGTTGCGCTTCTTATATGGTCGGTGATAATACGGATGGAAATGTCGTTTGCCTTATCCTCACCGTACTTCTTGCCGGCGATTTCGCAAACGGTGTCGAGAATCTTGCGAACGGTGTCAACCTCGAAAAGGTTGTCAACGCCCTGAAGAACGCAGGCAAGGCGCTCAAGACCCATACCGGTATCAATGTTCTTCTGTGCAAGCTCTGTGTAGTTACCCTGACCGTCATTGTTGAACTGTGAGAAAACGTTGTTCCAGATTTCCATAAATCTGTCGCACTCACAGCCCGGCTTACAGTCGGGAGAACCGCAGCCGTATTTTTCTCCACGGTCAAAGTATATCTCGGAGCAGGGACCGCAAGGACCGCTGCCGTGTTCCCAGAAGTTGTCAGCCTTGCCAAGACGGATAATCGTCTCGGCAGGGATGCCCATTTTTTTGTTCCAGATTTCGAAAGCTTCTTCGTCCTGTTCGTAAATGGAGGGATAGAGAAGCTCGCCGGGGATCTCAAGCCATTCGGTGAGGAATTCCCACGCCCACGGAATAGCTTCTTCCTTGAAGTAGTCGCCAAAGGAGAAGTTACCGAGCATTTCAAAGTAAGTGCCGTGGCGTGCAGTCTTACCCACGCTTTCAAGGTCGGGGGTACGGATACACTTCTGGCAGGTGGTAACGCGGTTGCGCGGAGGAATAACCTCGCCCGTGAAGAACTTCTTCATGGGAGCCATACCGGAGTTTATGAGCAGAAGCGACTTGTCGCCCTGAGGAACGAGCGGATAACTCGGGAGGCGAAGATGTCCTTTCGACTCGAAGAAAGAAAGGTATTTTTCTCTTAAATCATTCAGAGACGTCCATTTCATAACTTTTCATTTCCTTTTATATAATTAAATATTTTTTTACATCTAAAATATTATATCACCGCGAAAAATATATGTCAATGATAAAATTTAGTTAATATTAGATGCATTTTCTGTTGCAAATTGCATTTGCTTTTGATATAATATCTCTATTAAAATTCTTTTTGAAGGGGACGGCTTTAAGATGAATAATCCCGATAGAATCCCAGAACTTTTCGGCTCGCTTGTTTTCAATGACAAGGTTATGAAGGCAAAATTGCCGAAAGATATTTACAAGTCGCTTAAAAAGACTATAGATGAGGACGCGCCTTTGCAGATAGACGTTGCAAACGTTGTTGCAAACGCGATGAAGGAGTGGGCGCTTGAAAACGGTGCTACTCACTATACTCACTGGTTCCAGCCGCTTACCGGTATCACCGCGGAGAAGCACGACAGCTTTATCGAGCCTGTTGGTGACAGTGTCGTTATGGAACTCAGCGGTAAGAGCCTTATCCGCGGAGAGAGTGACGCTTCATCATTCCCCTCGGGAGGACTCAGAGCCACATTTGAGGCGCGCGGATATACCGCGTGGGACCCTACTTCATATGCTTTTATAAAGGAAAAAACCCTCTGCATTCCTACCGCGTTCTGTTCTTACGGCGGACAGGTGCTTGACAAAAAGGCACCCTTGCTTCGCTCAATGGAGGCTATAAACGTTCAGGCACTAAGAGTGCTTCGCCTTTTTGGCAACACTGACGTGACAAGTGTACGTACTACAGTCGGTGCAGAGCAGGAATACTTCCTTATAGATAAAGAGATGTACGATAAGCGCGAGGACCTCCGTCTTTGCGGACGTACGCTTTTCGGTGCAAAACCTCCTCGCGGACAGGAGATGGAGGCGCACTATTTCGGCGCGATAAAGCCGAGAGTAAAGGCGTATATGGAGGATCTCAACGACGAGCTCTGGAAGTTCGGTATCCTTGCAAAAACGCAGCATAATGAAACTGCACCGTCTCAGCACGAGCTCGCCCCGATTTTCAGTACTACAAATATTGCAAACGACCATAATCAGCTTACAATGGAGATTATGAAGAAGGTTGCGACAAGACACGGTCTTGTATGTCTGCTTCACGAAAAGCCTTTCGAGGGCGTTAACGGCAGCGGCAAGCACAACAACTTCTCAATTTCTACAAATACGGGTAAAAACCTGCTTTCTCCCGGTGATTCTCCCGCGGATAACGCGCAGTTTTTGCTCTTCCTTTCCGCAGTAATCAAGGCGGTTGACGAATACGGCGACCTGCTCCGTATTTCTGTTGCTACGGCGGGAAACGACCACCGTCTCGGTTCGTCTGAAGCACCTCCTGCGATAGTTTCTATCTTCCTTGGAAGCGAGCTTACCGAAATTCTCGATTGCATCGAGGCGGAGAAGCCGTACGAGGGTAAAAACGACAGCGTTATGAAGATTGGCGCAAGCGTTCTTCCCGATTTTCCGATGGACAATACCGACCGAAACCGTACTTCGCCCTTTGCTTTTACGGGCAACAAGTTCGAGTTCCGTATGCTTGGTGCATCACTGAACATTGCAGACCCCAACGTTATTCTTAACACCGCTGTTGCCGAGGCACTGAAACAGATTGCCGATATTCTTGAGTCTGCTCCCGACTTTGATGAGGAAGTACATAATATCGTAAAGCGTATTTACGGTAATCATAAAAAGGTTATCTTCAACGGTGACGGATATTCCGACGAGTGGCAGAAAGAGGCACAGCGCCGCGGTTTGACGAACTACAAGACCGTTCCGACCGCCGTGCCGCACTTTACCGATGAGAAGAATCTCAAGGTGTTCAACGACCACAGAATTCTTTCGGAGGTCGAGATACGCTCCCGCGTTGAGATAATGCTTGAAAACTATGCAAAGACAATAGCCATTGAGGCAATGACCATGAGCGATATGGTTAAAAAGCAGATTCTCCCCGCAGTACAGAGCTATATCACCGAGCTTAGCACAAACGCGCTTAATAAGCAGGCACTTGGCATTAACGCAGGCGTTTACGAAACCGATACGCTCAATATGCTTTCCGACTATTCTGACAAGCTTTACCGCAAGATTAGAGATCTTGAAACCTCGCTTGACGATATGCCTACGGGCAATAATAAGGAAACCGCTGACTACTGCGGTGAGGTTATCGTTCCCAAGATGCGCGAAGCGCGCGAATATGCAGACAAGCTTGAAACCATTACATCTGCGGAATGCTGGCCATTCCCGACGTACAGCGACATTCTCTTTGGGGTAAGATAAACAAAAAACACCCTGAGGTAGATTGTTTATAGGTGTTTTATGATCTGCTCTTTAAGAGTGCAAATAAAAATAGGAACGCATCAAAACGAT
>JAFYPS010000139.1 GCA_017547395.1 Clostridia bacterium | reverse complement strand
CCCGATATCCTTTGCAAGCTGCTCGCTTGAAACTCCGAGAGTGTCGGTTTCACGTGCGGCGTAAATATCAGCCATTACAGTCAGGTCGGCAAGACCGAGTGACTTTACAAAATCTTCGTAAAGTCCTTTTGTGCGGCTGTAGGTATGAGGCTGATAAACGCATATTATGCGGTTGTAACCGCGTGTTTTCACTGCGTTCAGCGTGGCGGTTATTTCTGTCGGATGGTGCGCATAATCGTCGTAAACGTCTGCACCGTTAATGTTGCCCTTATACTCCATTCTGCGCGAAGCGCCCTTGAAATTGCCAAGTCCGCTTGCTATATACCGAGACGGTATTCCCGAGAGAATCGCGCAAGCCGCAGCCGCGAGCGCATTGTAGACTATATGCTCGCCCGTGACAGACATTTTTACGTGTTTTTTCATAGAGCCGTGACAGATGTCAAAGGTTACGCCGTCTTTTGAGTAAACAATATCCTTAGCCATAATGTCGGCTTCTTTGTGAATTCCGAAGGTGAGAATGCTGCCGCCAAAGCCGTTTGCCATATCCATAACGTTTTCGTCGTCGGCGTTAAGCACTGCACAGCCCGAGCCGCGTGTCTTGTCGATATATGCTCTGAATGAGCGCTTAATCTGGTCAAGACTATGGAAATAGTCAACGTGGTCCATCTCGATATTGAGCACCACGGCAACCGTGGGGTAAAAATCGAGGAAGGAATCCATATATTCGCAGGATTCAAAGATAAAGTTTTCTTTTCCGCCAATGCGGTATGCTCCCTTGATTGAAGAAAGCTCGGCACCCGAGATAACGGTAGGGTCGGCATCTGCCGCAAGGAAAATCTCGGTTGTCATAGACGTTGCCGTAGACTTTCCGTGCATACCCGAAAGACCGATTCTCTGCGTGTATCCGCGCATAAGGTATCCGAGGTAGTCGGAGCGTGAAATTATCGGAATGTTTCTTTCCCTTGCTCTGACAAGTTCGGGAGTATCGTTGCTAACCGCAACGGTGTAGACAAGTGCATCATAACCGTCTATCTGCTCCGCCTTATGCCCTTCAAAAATCTCTATACCCTCGTTTGCAAGACGCTCGGTCAGGGGAGAAAGGGTACGGTCGCTGCCGCCGACCTTGAATCCGTGAAGAGATGTTACGTGTGCAAGCGACGACATTGTAATTCCGCCGATGCCGAGAAAATATACACTTTTCTTGCCTGCAAGTTTGCGCGCGATATCCTCCGCGCCGAAATGCGTATTATTAACAGCCATTTTTATAAATGCCCCCGATTGTTTTTGTTAATTATATGAATAAAAGTACAAGCAAAATCACATAATTTTACCGACCGCAAAGTGCGGAGAAAGGAAGACGTAAAATTATGGAAATCACAGATGTAAA
Source organism: Clostridia bacterium (assembly GCA_017547395.1). The sequence goes on along the minus strand of JAFYPS010000139.1, from coordinate 7,277 downwards.
AATCAGAAGAACTTTTGAGACAGCGCCGCTCAAGGCGGTCGCATCCGTCACGTTTGACGGTCAGTTTGCAGTACACGACATCAAGGTTATCAGCACTGAGGATAGGCTCTTTATCGTAATGCCGAGCCGCAAGAATGCCGACGGCAGCTACAGGGATATTGCTCATCCGATAAACTCACCCTTCCGCGGAGAACTTGAAAGTGCGGTACTGAGTGCTTATGCCGCGTACGATGACGAAACACCTATTCTTCAATGAGAGATTTCATATAAGCGCGCAGCTCTTCTTTCGCGCTGTCCGAAAGCTTTTCGTACAGTACGAGCAGGGCTGAAACCTCACCGTCTGCGCCCTCAAGAAGTCTTGCCGTACTTACGCCAAGGTATTCGGCAATTCGCGTGATTTTATCTATTGACGGTGAACTTCCGTGCTCGAGATCGTATTTGAAATTAGGATTGATTTTGCAGTCTTTAAGCACCTGCTTTACTGTTATTCCGCGCTCCTTTGCGAGCGCGGAAATATTTTCCGCAATCTTTTGATTGTTAACGGGCATAAAACGCCTCCAAAAAAATTTAAAAATGTATTGACATACAGAAAAATCCGTGTTAGCATTAATACAGAAATATCTGTGATAATGCCCCGTACTTCCATTGTATCACAGATATTTCAGTATTTCAATAGATTTTTTCAATAAAGGAACTGACATATGGCATTTTTTAGTGACGGCACTCGCAACGGAGGATATTTAATGAGCCGCAGACAGATACTTGACAGGATAAGCGAACTTTCCGCACGGATAGACGAGGAAAATGAGCGGAAAGAAGAGCTTGAATATGAGATCAAACGGATTGACCGCGCTATAGAGCGTTTCAATGAGCTTGTGAGCGATATGGAGGCGCTGCTCGGATGACGGCGGAAAAACTTCTTTCGCTTCGCTCGTTGCGACGAGAAATAACCCGTACAAAGCGACGTATGGCGGATATGGCGAGACAGATTAAAGATGCGCAGGGCGACTTTGCGTTGCTTGGAGCAATTTCGGCGGAGCGCGCTCTCCTTGACAGTTATCTTTTAAGACTGAAGCGCGAGGAGAGCGAGCTTGTTGAATTTGTAAATTCCATAGAAGATGCGCTTTTACGGGAAATCTTTATGCTCAGATATTTCGACGGTGTCAAAACATGGCAAAGAATCGCTTTTCTTACGGGAGAGCACGATGAATCATACGTCCGACGAAAGCACAATACATATTTAAAGAAAAATTAAAAACTATTTCAAAAAAGACTATTATTTTACTTTTCTTTATGCTATAATATTTTCGATAGATGTAAAAAGCGGAGGAATTTGTAGAATGAAGAATAATAAATGGATAATAGCACTGCTTATAGTGTTGCTTTTTATACCGACTTATATTGCAGTTGCGAACTACATCAGTCTCAGCAGCACTCCCGTTACAGTCGACAAGGCGAGCGCGCTTTCAATCAGTGACCCTATTGGCATTGTGTATGAGGAGACTACCGAGAGTTCGGTTGCAAAGCTGCTTGAAAAGATAAATAAAAATGCGATAGAGCTTTCCACTCCGCCCGAAAGCCTTTCAAGCGCCAATTATTTCAAGGTTACATATAAGGACGGAAACCGTTCGACCGAATACCGCTATTTCTTCTCCCTCAATACAAGCTCCGTTTACTATACCGATAAGGACGGAATTGCTTATCTCGTAGGCGAAGAAGATGCGGCAGAGTTCCTTGAAACCAAGTATGCGCAGTGCCTTTACAGTGAGGCGTATCTCCCCACGCTTACCAACGGTGAAAACGTGCTTGTTCCAAGCGAATATGAGTGGGCGTTCAAGACCGCCGGCGGAAGCAATATGGGCAGTAACGTTGCAAAGACTACTTCCGAGAAGGTTGCATATACGGGTAGAAACGGTCTTGAATTTAATTTCACCCGTCAGCCTTATACCTTCAACGTTGACGTAAAGTGTGCCGACGGTGAACTGCTTTACAGCGGTGACTACTCAGGTCTTGCGGGCGCAGTTGATACAAAGAAGCACTCCGTACTTGAAATTTCGGCAAATGCACAGTGGCTTGGCAACGATGAGCATATGTCAAGCGGTACTGCAAAGTATAACTTTATTCTGAATATCGAGGCTGCAACCGAGTTCTTTATCACTCTCAGCGCTTCGGGCGCAGATGCAGGCAACGATTATATCCCCTTTATCCCCGGTGACGTGGCAATGCTCAGCGCTACCGGAATCAAGGATGCATCAAAGATTACTTTCAAGTCCGAACCCGTACTTACTCACGGCGGCAAGGAAATCACACCCAAGTTCTATCTTGACGGAACTACCGCTTATGCATTCCTTCCCACTGCATACGATACTGCATCGGGCGAGTATTCTCTCGTGTTCGGTTATGAGGGTGTAAATTATGCGCTTTCTCTTACCGTAGAGGAAAAGAAGTTTGGCACAAACGTTTATGACGTTACTAAAGCCGTTGCCGATGCAACTCGCAATGCTCAAACGCTTGCAACCTACGACAACCTTGTAAAAGAGGTTGCATCGGGCGCACTTGACACAGCTTACTTTGACGGCTCCGCGTTCGGCACGGGCGTAAGCAAGTCGAACGATACCGGATACAGTGTTAAGGCGGGATACGGCCGTACGCAGACCGTAAAGCCTACGAACGAAAAGTTCCAGCTTGACGGCATTGAGTACTATCTCAAGGAAGGCTCTGATATTTACGCGGTAATGGGCGGTAAAGTAGTTGCGGCTACCACCACTGCATACGCCGGCAACGTCGTTGCGGTTGATCACGGCTACGGCATTATCAGCTGGTATCATAATCTTAGTCAAATCACCGCCTCAAAGGGCGACGTTGTTGCAAAGGGCGACGTTGTCGGAAAGAGCGGTTCCACAGGCTTCACCAAGGGTGGTCTTGCATATATCGGACTTACGGTATTTGACGTTCCCGTATGTGCATACGACTTCATCTGGGGTTCGGGAATTTCTTTCAACTAAAGTCTCAACAACCGGGTTCGGTGAACCCGGTTGTTTTTTTCTATATAATATTGCAAAAAGAATCGAAAACTGTTATACTATAATGTAACGATTGAGAAAGGAGAGATTAAAATGGAACAGTTTGACTTCAGTCTGCTTTACCCGACCCGTGAAATGAAACGTATGCACGAGGCAGGTGAAAAAAGACCGTACGTTACAGAAGAAACTGCCGCGAGTCTCGGACTCACCGACCTTATCTCCCTTAAAAACAGTTCTCTTGTGAGCTATTTCACAACAGACAGAGAAGTAATTGATTATCGCGCCGGGATATTTTCCGATATGCTTGAGGTGCGAGAGATTTCCGACACGTTTGTAAAGGTGCTTCCGGTACTTTCGGATATAGGTGAGCTTCGCCGTATGTCCTCGTCGAGCGAGCGCACGACAGACGCGTATCTTCTCTCGCTTTCCGAGATAGAGCTTTATATATCTACCGTTGAGATTCTCCGCGACGGGCTTCTTCCTGTACGCGACAGATTAAAAGCAAAGGCGCTTATTTCACTTTGCGAATATGTGCGCACCATTGCAGAGAGCGAGTATTACAGTGAACTCAACCGTAAGCTTTCCGAGCTTACAAACCGCGTTCGCGATATAAAGAGCATTACTATCGGTGTAAATCTCGACTCAACGCTTTCTGCAGAAAAATGCGGTGTGCTTTCTATAAATTCAAAGCCTTTCAAGTCGGGCGACACAATTGATAAGATTCTCAGAATGAGTTTTGCAAGCGATGAGTATACTTTGCTTGCACCTCTTTCCCCTTTTGCTAAAGGACAAAACGACAATCAGAAAACGGCGATGAGCATTGCTATAAATACCGCAATAGGTGACGTGTTCAAGTCTTCGGTACGTTCCTGGAAAAAAATAGTGCAGACTTACGTCCTTGACAATACCTCTTTTCTTATGGAGGTTATGCCGGAGATAGAGTTCGCGGTATGCGCGACAAGACTTATGGAACGCTTGCGCGACAAAGGGTTGACGCTTTCCGTGCCTCATCTTTACGATGCTTCGGAGCGCAGATTTTTCGCAAAAGGACTTTACAATCCCGCAGTGGCACTTGCCATTGAGGAAAAGAGCGTAGAAAACGATTTTACGTTTGATGAAGAGGGAATGATTTACATTCTTACGGGACCGAACCGAGGCGGTAAAAGCGTTATTACCTGCGCGGTGGGGCTTGCCGCGGCATTCTGCCAGCTTGGAATGCTTGTTCCCGCAAAGGAATTTGAATACAGCCCCGCAAGCGGAGTTTTCACACATTTTCCGACCGAGAGCGGCGACACCGTTGATAAGGGACGCCTTGGTGAAGAGTGCGCAAGACTTAACGATATTTTTTCCGTGTGTGACTCGGGCGCAATAGTTTTGCTTGATGAATCACTTTCGTCTACGGGTGCATATGAGGCGTCGTATATAGCTGCCGAGATTTTGCTCGGTTTTTCAAAGGTTGGATGCAGAACGGTTTTCTCAACTCATCTGCACTCGCTTGCCGCCCGCGCCGCAGAGCTGAATGCGGAGGCGGCTGCATTCGGCGGAACAAAGATTGATACGCTTGTTGCGAAGATTTCGGAGGACGGCTCACGCTCGTTCAAGATACTTCGTCAAAAACCGGACGGCAAGTCCTACGCCAAGGACATCGCTGATAAATACGGCTTGTCGTTTGAAAAAATTTCTGATACTATCGAAAGGAATAAATGATGGATAACAAGATTCTCGAACTGCTTGAAAAGGACGGCAGACTTTCTGCAAAGCAGATTGCAATGATGCTTTCAAAAGAAGAAGGCGACATTAAAAAAATAGTTGATTATTATGAAAAAGAGGGCGTAATCCTCGGATACAAGGCAATTGTTGACTGGGATAAGACCGACCGTGAGTATGCTACTGCTCTTATCGAGCTTAAGGTTACTCCTCAGTACAACCGTGGCTTTGACGCTATTGCAGAGCGCATTTATAATTATCCCGAGGTACAGAGCGTGTATCTTATGTCGGGTTCCTATGACCTTTGTGTAATTCTTGAGGGAAAAACCATTCGCGAGGTTGCACTTTTCGTTGCTCAGCGCCTTGCACCTCTTGAGGCTGTGCTTTCTACCGCTACTCATTTCGTGCTTCGCAAGTACAAGGACAAGGGCGTAGTTTACGGTCCTGCAAATTTTGACGAGAGAGGAAACTGCAACTGATGGATTATTCTAAACTGCTTTCCGATAAGGTGCAGGTGATGAAGCCATCGGGCATACGCAAGTTTTTTGATATGCTCGGCGAAATGAAAGACGTTATCGGTCTGACCGTTGGTCAGCCTGATTTCCCCACACCTTATCATATTTCAAATGCGGCTGTAGAGTCGATTACCAAAAACAAGACATATTATACCTCAAACAGCGGTCTTCCCGAACTGAGAGTCGGTATTGCGAACTATCTTAACCGTCGCTTTGGACTTTCGTACGAGCCTATGCACGAGGTTATCGTTACCGTTGGCGGCAGTGAGGCTATAGATATGGCGCTTCGAGCTATTATAAATCCCGGCGATGAGATAATAGTTCCCGAGCCGTGCTTTGTCTGCTATTCTCCCCTTATTGAGATTATGGGCGGCGTTGCCGTTCCGCTTTATACAGAGGTAAAGGACTGCTTCAAGGTTACCCCCGAAAAACTCGAGCCTCTGCTTACCGAAAAGACAAAGGCCGTCATTCTTTCTTACCCGAACAACCCCACCGGTGCGATAATGACGAAAGAGGATCTTGAAAAAATCGTCCCGTATTTTATAGAGCGCGACATTCTCGTGCTTTCTGACGAGATATACAGCGAACTTACATACGGAGTAGAGCATACGTCGATTGCATCATTTGAGGGTATGCGCGAGCGCACTATAGTTGTAAACGGATTCTCAAAAGCATATGCAATGACAGGCTGGCGTCTTGGTTACGTTGCGGCACCCGAGCCGCTCGTACGCGAGATTTTAAAGCTCCATCAGTACGGAATTATGTGTGCTTCAACCGCTTCGCAGTTTGCGGGCGTTGAGGCGATAAATAACGGTGATGCAGACGTTATCCGTATGAAAGAGCAGTATGACTTCCGCCGTACGTACGTTGTGAGCAGATTGCACGATATGGGCGTTGAGTGCTTTCTTCCCGAAGGAGCCTTCTACGTTTTCCCGCGCATTGACAATTTCGGTATGTCAAGCGAGGAATTCTGTCAGCGACTCCTTGAGGAAAAGAGAGTTGCCATAGTTCCGGGAAGCGCGTTCGGTAGCGGCAGCGAGGGATTTGCGCGCATTTCGTATGCGTATTCTATCGAGCATCTTACCGCGGCGCTCGACCGTATGGAAGAATTTATTAAGGATATTAAGAAATAATGGAAAAAGAAAAGCTTGACCGAATAAACTTTCTTGCCAGAAAGGCAAAGGAAAGCGAACTTTCGGAGGAAGAAAAGGCAGAGCAGGCGGCACTCAGGGCAGAGTATATCGCAGAGTTCCGCGCTTCCTTTGGCGGCATATTGAATAATACCGTTATTCAGCGCCCCGACGGATCTAAAGAAGCACTGAAGAAGAAAAACTGAGATGTTTAAAATCGAGAGATTTGACTCTGTGACTTCTACCAACGATATTGCGGCGCAACGAGCAAATGAAGGTGCAAAAGAGGGCATAGTAATTCTTGCATCCTCGCAGACCAATGGGCGCGGACGAATGGGCAGAAACTTTGTTTCGGAGAAAAACTGCGGTATTTATATGAGCGTTTTGCTGAGGCCTGCGTTTTCTCCCGAAAACTCACTGCTTATTACCACTGCCGCGGCAGTTGCAGTGTCTGAGACCGTTGAAAAGTACACGGGAAAATCTGCGCAGATAAAATGGGTTAACGACGTTTATCTTGACGGCAAAAAGGTTTGCGGAATTCTCACCGAGGGTAGAATTTCGGGTGATAAACTTGAATATGCCATTCTTGGCATCGGACTTAACCTGACGGAGCCTGTCGGCGGCTTTGATGAGAGCATCAAAGATATCGCGGGCGCGATTTTCAGATGCGGTGAGGCTTTTGACAGAGAAAAAATAGTCAGCGACATACTCGCAAACTTTGAAAAATATTATCGTATCCTTAAGGCAAAGCCGCATTTTGACGGATACGTAAGCCGAAATATGCTGTTGCAAAGGGAAGTTGACATAATTCGCGGCGGAGAAACTGTCGGAGAGGGCAAGGTTATCGGAATTGCCGAGGATTTTTCGCTTGAGGTGCTTACCGATAGCGGTAAAATAAACCT
>JAFYPS010000138.1 GCA_017547395.1 Clostridia bacterium | reverse complement strand
ATAAAAATATTTTACCATAGCAAAAAAGACCGCGGGTGCGGTCTTTTTTTATTAAAATACGGGGTAGCCGGCGGACTCGTGCGCATCATAAAGCTCGTCGCACATACTCTTGATGTCGTCTATCGAAAGCTCTGCCGCGGTGTGAGGGTCGAGCATTGCCGCGTGGTAGATCGCTTCCTTCTTTTTCGTAACAGCCGCTTCAATTGTGAGGAGCTGAGGATTGATATTTGTCATATTCATCGCCGCAAGCACCGCAGGAAGCTCACCTACATACGTAGGCAAAATTCCGTTTGCATCAACGAGACAAGGTACCTCAACGCATGCGTTTGCAGGGAGGTTTGTAATGCAACCGTTATTCAGCACGTTTCCGTTTATCTTGTATGGGGTATTTGTCACCATCGCCTCCATAATGCGCGATGCATACTCTCTTGAGCGAGTGTGCTCAAGCTCCTCACCGCGAAATAGACTGTCTCTGCGCGCATTCCACCTTTCAATCTGGGCTACGCAGCGGCGGGGGTACTCGTCAAGCGGAATGTTGAATCTTTCGATAAGCTCGGGGTACTTGCTCTTGATATAGAACGGATTGTACTCCGCGTTATGCTCGCTCGACTCGGTAACGTAATAGCCGAAATTCTTTATATAATCAACGCGGACCATATCGCCGTGCTTTTTGTCATTTGCTGTCTTTGCAAGACGGCGTATCTCGGGATAAAGGTCATTTCCGTCCTTATCGGTGATTTCAAGCAGCCACGCCATATGATTGATGCCCGCAACGTGCGTGCGGCCGATCCTTTCTTTGTCAAGGCCTATCGCGTGGCAAAGATTGGTTTCCACTACCTGAACGCTGTGGCAAAGGCCGACGGTCTTTACGTTTGTATATCTCTGCATATAGCCCGAAAGAATGGACATGGGGTTTGTGTAGTTGAGGAACCATGCGTTAGGGCATACCTCCTCGATATCAGCTGCAAAGTCCTTAAGCACGTGAATTGTGCGAAGTCCGCGGAAGATGCCGCCAATGCCGAGTGTATCGGCTATAGTCTGGCGCAGACCGTATTTCTTGGGAATCTCAAAGTCAATAATCGTACAAGGGTCGTAAAGTCCGACCTGAATTGTATTTATTACAAAATCCGCACCTTTAAGTGCTGCTTTGCGGTTTTCAACACCGTGATGAGTAGTAACTCTCGCCTTGCCGCCGTTTATGCTACTGTTAAGCGCCTCAACAACATTGCGCGAATCTTCAAGTCTCTGCGCGTCTATATCATAAAGAGAAATCTCACAGTCGCAGAGCGCCTCGGTCATAAAAACGTCGCCTACAACGTTCTTTGTAAAAACCGTGCTGCCTGCACCCATTATCGTAATTTTCATAACCTTTCCTCCAAAGTGAAGTCTTTACGTGTATATAATAGCATACGCGCATATCCGACAACATAGAAAAGTTTGACATTTACTTGTAATTATTTGTCCGAAAATTCGGTTTTTGCTTGAAAATCGCAATTATTCTTGTTATAATTTTCTAAAAGAGAGGTGTTAAAATGCATTTCGGATACCGTTTACGCGACTTTGGACTTAGCGGTTACAACCCCATAAATGCGGGGTACGAGGCCTGCTTGCCGTCACATTCTTACGGGCCTACCACGAGAGATCACGTCCTGCTGCACTATATCGCAAGCGGGAAAGGCGTTTTCGTCCGCGACGGCAAGCGCTATAATCTGTCAAAAGGAAGCTGCTTTATAATACGTCCGCAGGAAGTCACCTATTACGAGGCGGACGAGAATGACCCGTGGCATTACATCTGGGTAGGCTTTACCACGGCTGAAATTCCGCGCTTTCTTTTGAATGACGTAATTGATGCCTCTGCTGCAGAAGAAATCTTTTGCGAGCTTGAGGAAAAGCTCGACCTCTACAACTCTGCCTTTGGTGACGGCGGTGTAAGAGAAGCGTTTGTATGCGGCAGAATAGCCGAAATAATGGCGCGTTTGCAGATTGCCGCCTTTGGCGCTTCGCTTGAAAACAGCGAAATGGGAATTGCAAAAAACTACATCGACACAAACTACGGTCGAGAAATAAAAATCGGCGAAATCGCAGAGCTTTTTCATTTTGACAGCAGTTATTTTTCACGCGCATTCAAAAAGCATTTCGGAGTGTCGCCGCAAAACTATCTCGTTGAGAAAAGGCTTTCCGAAGCGGCAAAACTTATGCAAAGCTACGGCTTTACGCCGTCCGCCGCGGCAAACGCCGTTGGATACAACGATATTTACCTGTTTTCAAAGATGTTCAAGCGCCACTACGGCATCCCACCAAGAGAGTATAAGAAGAAGTAAAAAAGGACTGCTTTCGCAGTCCTTTTTTTATTTTATTTTGTAAGAGTTGCGGTCTTGGTTGCATCGTCCCAACCAACGGTTGCACCGAGGTTCTCAGCAACTACACGTACGGGGAGGTACGTGCGGCTGTTCTCGATGAAGGCGGGAGAGTCAAGAGCGATTTCCTTGCCGTTTACCTTTGCGGTAGTAGCACCGATAACAATCTCGATGGTGGTGTCTGCGCTCTTAACGGTAACAGTCTTGGTTGCATCGTCCCAAGACACGGTTGCACCGAGGTTCTCTGCTACGAAACGTACGGGAAGCATGGTGCGGCTGTTGCGGATAATGGGTGCTGCGTCAAGAGTCTTTGCTTCACCGTTAACGGTAGCGGTAAGAGAGTCGATAGTCATCTTGATCTCGGTCTTGTCTGCGCCACCAAAGGTAGAAATAACGAGGTTGTCCCAACCTGTATTGGATACGTTGTCAAGTCCGTCGTCGCGGAGCTTTGCATACATACGGAAACCGAAGGTACCCTCGTCCCACATATCGTGATACTTAACGCCCATCCAGAGAACCTTGCCGTTAAGGTCGGAAACAGTGACCTGAACGTTGGTATCCTGAACTGCTACCTGAAGGTGAACGTCGGACGTAGGAGTGAAAATATCCTTGGGAGAAGCAGCGTTGTCAACGAGGCCGCCCCACTTGCCGTTATGTCCGCCGTAGCCTATTGCGACCTGATTGCCGAGGAATGCAATGTAACCGGTATAACCGCAGAAGTTGTTACCGTCCTTATCAACCTCGCCAAGCTTCTGGATGGTGGGAAGGTGGCAACGTACAAGTGCGCCCGCCTGAGTCTGAACGTTATATACGTCAACGTCAAGGACGTAATCCTTAAGCGTGGTAAGCTTTTCGTCGCCGGTGTAAAGAATGTAGCTGGAGGCCGCATCGGTAACGTCAACAAGCATAAGCTTGCCGTCTACCACGTCCCAGGTGCCGAAATACTGGGTGAACTCTGCAATATCGGCAGGAGAGTCGAAGGAGTTTGTGTAAACAGGGGTGATTCCCTTTACGTCAATCTTCTTGCCGTAGGTGGATACGGGAGTTACCGCGGGAACCGCCTCGTTTGCGGTGGTTACAACGAGGTTGTCAAAGTACGCGTTGTTTGCGGCAATCTTATCACCGTACTTTGCACGCATACGGAGACCGAATGAGCCACTGGTGAAAATAGCATCGAGTTTTGCATTGGAGCCGATAGAGTAAACAACGTCATAAACGATTTTGCCCGAGTCGATATTAGTAACCTTAACACCGAGCTTCTGACCCTTTACGATAATGTTAAAATGAAGATTTACGCCCGGCTCGAGATGTCTTGTAGCAACGCCGGTGTTGAGAACGCCTGCCCAGTCGCCCTTGAGAGAGCCTGCGCCGAGTGCGCCCTGAGTAACGTCCTGAGATACGAATGCAAGGTAACCTGCAAAGCCGCTCTGCTTGTGTGATGCAAGGTTAGCCTGAGAACGAACGATAACACCCGACTGAGTGCATGCCTTCATAAGGTCAACGTCAACTACGTAGTCGGTAAGCTCCTCGGGAGCAATATAAAGAATCTGACCGATTGCATCATTGATATTAACCTTGCCTGCCTCACTCAAAGGCTCGTCGGTCATATAAAGTCCGCCGTCGCGAACCTCCCATCTCATACGGTACTGTGTGAAGTCCCAGAGAGTTGCGGGATCGGAAAAATCATTCTCATAAATAACGGTTTCTGCTGCGCATACTGTAAAGGTAAGAAGCACAGTCGCGAGAAGCATAACTAATAATTTTTTCACTCTATTTTCCTCCTGAAAATAAAATTT
>JAFYPS010000137.1 GCA_017547395.1 Clostridia bacterium | reverse complement strand
GTAATAATGAGCAGTTTTTCATTATTGTCCGAGCGTTCATAAGCGAATAGTCCCTGGTCGTGTTTTGTCACCCTGAAATCGCCGCCTGCAAAGGCACTGTGTTCCTTGCGGAGTTTGCCGAGAGCACGATAGTGCTCGAGAAGCTCTTTGTTCTCCCGTCCCCAAGGGAAAGGCATTCTGCAAAACGGGTCGCGGTATCCTTCAGAGCCGGCCTCGTCACCGTAAAATACGGATGGGAAGCCGTAAAGTGTATACTGAAGAACACTTGCAATCTTCAAAAGTGAAATTCCGCGCTGCAACTGCCTGTCGTCAAGGCGCATAAGCGAAAGTTCTTCGTTCGAATGCCCCTCGCCGCTTTCTCCGGCGAGCACCGTAAGAATTCTTTCTGTGTCGTGGGTTCCGAGAAGGTTCATAAGGCAATCGGAAACAAACCGTGGATAGCATGAATAAAGTTCGGTTACTGTATTGTAGAGAAGTCCGCAGTCTCCACGCTTTACATAGTCAATGATAGCATTTTTAGTAGGGTAATTCATAACGCTGTCAAGCTGACGGCCGCGGAAATATCTGCGGCGTGCGCCGTATGCTACTTTTTCAGCCGCGTTTTCCCATACTTCACCTATAATCAGTGCATCGGGATTTTCGGCTTTTACAACTTTGCGAAGCTCGTCTAAAAACACGTCGTTTAGTTCGTCAGCGACGTCAAGACGCCATCCGCCGATTCCGCTTTTGATATAATGTTCGCATACGCCGTCTTTACCCACGAAATAATCGCGGCACTCGCGGCAGGCGTGGTTTAGTCTGGGGAGAATTTCAATGCCCCACCAACTATCGTATTTGTTGGGAAACTGTATAAAATGGTACCAGTCGTGATAGGGTGAATTTTGGTTCTGATGCGCGCCTACGGAATTATATTTGCCGTATCTGTTAAAATAGAGTGAGTTGTCGCCCGTATGGTTGAACACACCGTCTAAAATTACCTTTATGCCGCGTTTTTTGCATTCGGAGATAAGTGTGTCAAAAGCAACTCTGCCACCGAACATTTCATCAATTTCAAGATAATTTCCGGTATCGTATTTGTGATTTGAATACGCTTTGAAGACCGGGCTTAAATAAATGCAGTTTACCGAAAGATTTTCGAGATAATCAAGCTTTTCGATAACGCCCAAAATGCTTCCGCCGAAAAACTGATTGTTTTTGAGATGAGCACCGGGATAAGGAGCATATTCGGGGATGCCTGTGTCCCAGTCATCGCGGAGAATTGCGTCCTCGCACACAGGGAGAGGCTTGTCTCCTTTTGCAAATCGGTCTACGAAAACGTGATACATGGTTGTACCGTAGTAGCTTTCAGGCGTAGAATAGCCATCTTCGTACACAAGCATTAAAAAGCGGCGCGACGGTCTGTCGCAAAGATAAAAATCAACGTTGTTGATGCTTGAAGTGTAGATGGTTTTGTAATTTTGCTGAAAACGGAATTCATAGTAGAAAAGTCCGTCGTGTTCGTCGCCGCACAAGGCTTTAAGGTCAAGTCTGAACCTGAAAAAATCGGAATTGTCCTTTTCGCCTATATACGCGGGAATAACCGTGACGTCATTATCTCCGTCGCGGCAGATAACCATAGACGGTTCTACAAGTCCGTTTTCACGCGGAATGCAAAGGGTAATTTCGGGGCAGTCACTGTATTTAAATGCGCCCTGTGCAGAGCAGTCTTTTTCATTTAAAGTTTTAGTAATACTAATCTGCATAATTGCACCTTGTAATATGTATTTTCTGCGCGCCGGAAAACCGACGCGCAGAATTCATAAGAGTAATTAAATTATTTGCCTGAAACAACCTTGTTAAGATGCCAGATACGCTGAGCATATTCTTCAATGCTGCGGTCGGCAGCAAATTCGCCTGCTCCTGCGATATTGTTGATAGACATCTTGTTCCAAGCCTTTTGGTTGGGGTAAAGAGAGAGTGCGCGGTCATGTGTTATCTTGTATGACTCAAAGTCTGCAAGGCACATATACGGGTCGGAAACTCCGTATGCAGCGATGAGGTACTGTGCAATGTCGGAGAAACTTTCTCCTGCAAAACCTATGCTGAGTCTGTCGATAGTGCGCTTGAGCGCAAGGCTTGAGTGATAGAAGTCGGAAGCGTGGTAGCCGTTGCTCCAGAGCTCGTCAACTTCGTTACAGTTAAGACCGAAGATAAACATATTTTCTTTGCCGCACTTTTCGCGCATTTCAATGTTCGCGCCGTCGAGGGTACCTATTGTGAGTGCACCGTTTATCATAAGCTTCATACATCCGGTACCGCTTGCTTCTTTACCTGCAAGAGAAATCTGCTGGCTGATTTCGGCAGCGGGAACGAGAGCCTCTGCCAGGCTTACACTGTAGTTCTCAAGGAATACCACACGGAGCTTTTCGCGGATGATAGGATCTTTTTCAATTTCCTGGCCGAGCAGACAAATAAGCTTGATAATACGCTTTGCCATATCGTATCCGGGAGCAGCCTTTGCACCGAAGATATATGTCTGCGGGATGATGTCAAGCTTCGGATTTTCCTTTAAGTCAAGGTAGGTGTTGATAATGTTGAGTGCGTTGAGAAGCTGGCGCTTATACTCGTGCAGACGTTTGATCTGGACGTCGAAAATAGAGTTTGGATCTATTGTCTGACCGCTTGCTGCTTTGAGCTTGTTAGCAAAGGCAATCTTATTGTCATGCTTGATCTCGCCAAGTCTTGCAAGAACGGTGTCATCCTTTTCAAATTTGCGGAAGTTTTCGAGTTCGCGGGGATTGTGCTTATATCCGTCACCGATACAATCGTCGATGAGTTTGGTAAGTTCGGGGTTGGAATAGCAAAGCCAACGGCGGTGAGCAATACCGTTTGTAACGTTGGTAAAACGTTCGGGATAGAGCTTGTGGAAGTCTTTGAATACAGAGTTTACAAGAATATCCGAGTGGATTTTTGAAACGCCGTTTATAGCGTGCGAACCGATTACGGCAAGGTTTGCCATACGAACTCTGCCACCGTAAAGAATTGAAAGACCGCTTATCTTTTCCCAGTTTGACGGGAACTTATCCCATGCTTCTCTGCAGAAACGCTCGTTGATTTCTTTGATTATCATATGCATACGGGGAAGGGTGAGGGCAAAGAGCTGCTCATCCCAGGTTTCAAGTGCCTCGGGAAGAACCGTATGGTTTGTGTAAGAAACGGTGTTGATGACAGTGTGCCATGCGGCGTCCCAATCGTAGCGATAATCGTCAACGAGTATACGCATAAGCTCGGGGATACAGAGAGCAGGGTGAGTATCGTTAATGTGAATTGCCACCTTATCTGAAAGATTGTCAAGAGTGCCGTAAACTGCGAGGTGGTCGCGAAGGATACTCTGAATGGAGGCGCTCACAAGGAAATACTGCTGCTTAAGACGGAGAAGCTTACCTTCAACGTGGTTGTCGGAGGGGTAAAGCACCTTGGAAAGAGTTTCAGCTCTTGTGCTGTCAGCAAGTGCCTGAGCATACTGACCCTGAGAGAAAAGTGACATATTGAAGTTTGTAATGTCGCGGGCTTTCCAGAGGCGGAGACGGCCTACGCCTTCGCTGTCGGCACCCGAAATCATCATATCGTAGGGAACTGCTTCAACGGTATCACAGTTGTTATAAACTATCTCACAGTGATTGTCTACCCACTTTTCCGTAATCTGACCGCCAAACGATACCTTAAAGGTACGGTCGGTACGCGGTACAAGCCATACCTCACCTCCGGGAAGCCAGATGTCGGGGAGTTCAATCTGAATACCGTCTATTATCTTCTGCTTGAAAAGACCGTATTCGTAGCAGAGCGAAAAGCCGGTTGCGGGATAGTCAAGGGAAGCGAGAGAGTCCATAAAGCAAGCTGCGAGACGGCCGAGACCGCCGTTGCCAAGACCTGCATCAGGCTCAAGCTCATACAGCTTTTCGATATCAAAGCCGAGTTTTTTAAGTGCGCCCTTGTAGGCGTCAACGACACCGAGGTTGTGAAGGTTGGTTTTGAGGGATCGTCCAAGCAGGAATTCCATACACATATAGTAAACGCGCTTGGAACCGGTGCTGTTTACATTGTCCTTAAAGTTTTTGCGCTTCTCGGTCAATATATCTTTTACCGTCATTGCCGTTGCCTTGTACATCTGCTCGGGCGAAGCGTCTTTAGGGGTACAGCCGAAGTATCTGGAAAGCTTTGTTTCCAGTTTGGCGGCCACTGCTTTGACTTCTGCGGAATTGCTGTTCATTGTTGGGTTTTCTCCTTAGTAATTAAAGTTCATCATACATTTCCATGTATTTTGCAGCCGACGCTCCCCAGGAGAAGTCGGTAGCCATAATTTTCATAACAAGTTTGCGGCGTTTTGCCTTGTCGCGCCAGAGAGCGACAGCTGCGGTAGAACGCTCATAGAGTTCATCGGCAGAGTAGTTGGCAAACGTAAAGCCGTTGCCGAAAATCTTGCCGTCTTCCTCGTAATAAGGCTTTATGGAGTCGAAAAGACCGCCTGTTTCGCGTACAACGGGAATTGCGCCGTATCGAGATGCTATCATCTGCGAGAGACCGCAAGGCTCGCTCTTTGAGGGCATAAGGAAGATGTCACATGCCGCATAGATCTTCTTGGACATATCACGGTTGTAGAGGATAAGACTGCGAACCTTGTCGTGATGACGCTCTTCAAGTCCTCGCATAAATGCCTCGTACTCGTAGTCACCCATTCCGAGAATAACAAGCTGAATGTCATCCTCAAGAAGTTTGTCGATCATAGGTGTGAAAATGTCAAGCCCCTTGTGCGCAACAAGACGGGAAATGAGAGCTACCATAGGAACGTCGTCTCTTACAGGGAGAGCAAGCTCCTTCTGGAGAGCCTTTTTGTTCTCTGCCTTTTTAGCGGGGGCTTTTGCGGAGAAGTTAGTGGTAATAACGTCATCGGTTTCGGGATTGTAAAGCTCGTAATCGATACCGTTGAGGATGCCGCAGAGCTTTGCACCTTCCTTGATGAGTTCATAGTGAAGACCGTGAGAGAATACAGGGCTCTTGATTTCTGCAGCGTATGTCGGGCTTACCGTAGAAACCCTGTCACAACATTCGATAGCTGCTTTCATAAGGTTGATGCAGTTATCGTACGTCATAATACCGAGGTGTTCTTCGCCAAGTCCGAAAAGACCGCCGAGTACGAAAGGATCGTACTTGCCCTGATATTCTATATTATGGATAGTAAATATGCTCTTTACACCCTGATAGCGAGGATCTTTTTTATATTTCAGGTTGAGATAGACAACCGAAAGGGCAGCCTGCCAGTCGTGTGCGTGAAGAATGTCGGGCATAAATCCAAGCTCAGGAAGTGCCGAAAGCACCGCTTCGCAGAAATATGCATAGCGTTCGCCGTCATCATAGTAGCCGTAAAGCTTGCCTTCTCTTCCGAAATACTGCTCGTTATCAACAAAGTAATAGGTTATGCCCATATGCTCGAGTGCGCGTATGCCGACGTAAACCTCTCTCCAGCCTACGGCAACAGAGCCTTCGCAAACGGTGGTCATTTTTTCACGCCATGCATCGGATACCTGACGGTAGAGCGGCATAATAACGCGGATGTCTGCCTTGTCGCCTGCATATTTCTGAATTTCAGCAGGCAGAGAACCGAGAACGTCGCCAAGACCGCCTGTAGCGGCAAATGGGAGTGCTTCGGAACCGACAAATAATATCTTTTTCATTATATGATTACTCCTTTATCAATGAAGAAGGGCAGAGTTTCGTGACCGGAGAGTATTCTGCCTTCGCGAATTACGGTGTTCTTATCTGCAATTACACAATTGAGGTTTGCGCCTTTGCTGATGATGGAGTCCTGCATAATGATGGAGTTTTTGACAACCGCACCCTTAGCAATGTGAACTCCACGGAAAATTACGGAATTCTCAACGGTACCTTCTATTATACAACCGTCGGCAACAAGAGAATTCTGCACCTTTGCATCACCAACGTATTTGGTAGGAGCGGAGCTGCGTACCTTTGTGTATACGGGGTGGTAGGGGATTTCAAAAAGCTGAGCGCGAACGTCAGGCTTAAGAAGATCCATATTGCAGTGGTAGAAGGATTCCATAGAGTTAACGGTTGCGGAATATCCGTCGTAATTATAAATGTAGTAATCGTAGTTGCGGATATTTTTACCGATAATATCGTGATAGAAGCTTGTGTAGCCGTGAGCCGTAGCATCGCGGATAATGTTAAGGAGCATTGCGCGCTTGAGAACAAAGATATTCATAGAAACGTTATGATATCCGTCATCTGCGGCGGTGTGCTCGGAAATATCTTCAATGTGACCGAGCATATCCGCGTCAACAAGAATTTCCTTGCCAATGCCCTCATTGTCAACCTTTTTGCGGTGTGTAACGATAGTGAGGTCTGCGCGGGTTTCAATGTGACGGTCGATAATCTTCTGGTAATCCATAGTGCAGACGCGGTCACAGTCGGTCATAATTACGTACTCTTCTTTAGAGCGTTCGATAAAGTTTGCGGCGCCCTTGAGAAGTTCGAGACGGGCAGTGTGCAGTGATTCACCTTTTGCAGCGTCATATGCAGCAACAAAGGGAGGAAGCATCTTGATACCGCCGCTGCGGCGCGCAAGGTCCCAGTCCTTACCGGTGCCTATGTGGTCCATAAGCGACTGGTAATTATAGTTGGTAATAACGCCAACCTTTGTAATGTCGGAGTTTACCATGTTTGAAAGATGAAAGTCTATCATACGGTATCTGCCGCCTAAAGGGATAGAAGCGATAGCGCGGCGGCGGGTAAGCTCGGGAATAGCGTAGTCGTGAATATTGGAAAAAATCAATCCGATTGCATTCATCTTAGTTGCCCTCCTTATTCCGAAATCATTTCGCCGTCAGCAACTGTCTTGCCTTCTGCGATTGTAATGTCCTTGCCGATAACGGCAAGACCTTTTGCTTTTTCCTTTGGAGCGCCGACTTTAGCGCCTTCTTCAACGGTAATGCGCTCGTCAAGAATAGCAAATTCAACGGTAGCATTCTTGCCGATGTAGGTATCTGCCATAATAACGCTGTCCTTTACAACCGCGCCCGTTTCAACGGTTACGCCGTGAGAAAGAACTGAGTTGATAACGGTACCGTGGATTTTGCATCCCTCGGTGATGATAGAATCAGTAATCTTTGCATCTGCACCTACAAACTGCGGGGGGCTAACGGAAGAGCGGGAGAAGATTCTGCCGCGACTCTCTTCGTTCATGGAAAATGCGGGTTCATCACCGATAAGGTCCATATTTGCTTCCCAAAGGCTGTCGAGAGTTCCAACGTCCTTCCAGTATCCTTCAAAAGGATATGCAAACATTCTTTCACCGCTTGCGAGCATATTCGGGATGATGTTCTTACCGAAGTCATTGGAGGAGGTTTCGTCAGCCTCGTCTGCAATGAGGTAGTCAAAGAGTTTCTTCTTGTTGAATATGTAAATACCCATCGAAGCCTTTGTAGAATCGGGTTCTTTCGGCTTTTCGGTAAACTTGTATATCTGACCGTCCTCGTGAGTGGTGAGAATACCGAAACGGCTTGCTTCCTTAAGCGGAACTTCAAGAACTGCTATGGTACAGTCTGCGTTCTTCTTTTTGTGGAACTCAAGCATCTTGTTGTAGTCCATTCTGTAGATGTGGTCACCGGAAAGGATAACAACGTATTCGGGGTCGAACTGCTGGATAAAGTTAAGGTTCTGATAAATTGCATTGGCAGTACCCTTGTACCAGTCAGCCTTCTTCTGTCCCTGATATGGGGGGAGAATTTTAACTCCGCCGTAAGTGCGGTCGAGGTCCCAGGGGAGTCCGTTGCCTATATAGTCGTTAAGCTCAAGTGGTTGATACTGAGTGAGAACACCGACGGTATCTATACCTGAGTTTATGCAGTTTGAAAGGGGAAAATCTATGATGCGGTATTTACCGCCAAAAGTAACTGCCGGCTTTGCAGTTGATTGAGTAAGGGCGTAAAGGCGGGAGCCCTGTCCACCTGCGAGGAGCATTGCAACACATTCTTTTCTTTTGTAGTTCATATGAGTTACCTCCGCTATATAAAATAAAATTAATTACTTTGTTTTTGACCGATACGTACTGCCTTAAGAGCCTTTTTCAGCGCATTTGCCATTTCTTTTCTCGTGCAGTTGGGGCGAAGCTCAAACATCTGGTCTTCGCTCATAGAAAAACCTGATTTCCCGTTATTGATTGCAGGAGTGAATACAAAGCCCTCACCCTCTGCGTAAAAACCTACGAGAAGTCCGAGATTCTGAATTGCTTCGGCATAAGAGCGCGCTTTGAGATAGGTCTGTATGCTTGGTGGCATATCGTCTTTAGCCTCTTCGCTGTCGCACTGATCGAACAAGCGGGTGACAAAGTCGCAAAGCATCTCGTCCGAATATCCCGGCATAAGCAAAAACAGTTTGTCAAGCGGTCGCTTGCCGTACTTTTCGGAATGGCCGAACGGAGCACCGTAAAGAGCCTTGTTTTTGTCGATGTAAATGTTAATTATTTTACTGTCCTGTGCCATACATCACACCTCCGATTGTATACAAAAATAAGTAACATACATATTATAACATATTATTTATATAAAATAAAGAGGGAAAACGTTTTTTCTTTTACAAAAATATAGATCTTCATACAAAAGTTTTTCTATATGTAAAAAGCATCAATTATTGACAAAATTTTTTAGTGTGTTAATATAAGAGCATAAAGTTGATGAGGTATATTATGAAGAAAATATTCTTTGTGTTATTTACTTTGGTATTGCTTGTAAACTGTGCGGCCGTGGATGGACTTAATATAGTTGATATAGCCGAAACACCTGAAAATACCGATGTTTCCGGATATCCGCGATTTGCCGTACTTAGTGATGGCACGCTTTTGATGACAACTGACAGTAACGCCGTTTCTTTCAGCACCGACAAAGGTAATAGTTGGAAAAAAGTCGGCAGAGCGCCCGTTGCGGCAGCCGCCACCGAAAAGACAACCGAAAGCGGCACTACACATAAACTTACACGTGCAAACCTTCAGCCATTCACTCTTGCTGACGGAAGGGTGCTGCTTGCATACCGCTCGCACACGTCAAATTACAGCGGCAGCGGAGAATTTTACACCTCTATAAGAGTAATGGTGTCGGAAAGCAGCGGAAAATTTTATAAAGGCGAAAAGATTCTTGTCGAAAACGTTTCGTACGGAAGCAACAGGGGATTTTGGGAGCCTTTTTTCATACAACTTGACAGTGACACCGTTGCTATGTATTATGCCGATGACCTAAGCACTTTTCTTAAGTCTCAGCAGAGAATTGCATATTTTACGTACAAGATTTCAACAGATGAATGGGCAGGTCCTTTTGATGCGGTTCACCGCAAAATCGGCGTTTTGTCACGTGACGGAATGCCGACGGTTACAGCACTTCGAAGCGGTGGCTTTGCTATGGTTGTAGAGGTGCAGGACTATGCAAGCTGGAACAGTAATAAGAATTCGGTTTTTGCAGTGGGGCTTTCCCTGTCGAAGGACGGTAAGAGCTGGAGCGATCCCGTACCCGTTATCGGTCCCGAGGACTTGAACGCGGGAATACGCACGTCTGCACCGTCTATCGCAACGCTTCCCGACGGCAGGGTGATAATTACGTATCAGACCGATAAAGGCTACTACGGCGCAAACGGCAGCGGTGACTACAAAAGAGTATTCGGCGCGGCTATATCAAAAGGCGCGTTGACGCTTGACAGTAATCTTGTTCCTACCATTGGCGGAGTATCCGAGGGCTTTGAATTTTTGCCCGATTTGTTTGAATATTCCGAAAATCAGTATCAGATATGGAATACGGTTTCCTGCTTTGGAAACGACGTGTATTTCGCAGGAACTTCCGGAATCAATACCGCTGACGGAAATCGAACCTCGCACCGTATTAATATCCGTCGTGCCGAGGTGACGACCCTAATGGGCGACGTTGACGGTGATAAAAAGATAACCGAGGCAGATGCTAAAGCGGCGTTGAAGCTTGTAGGAGAGAGTGCATGTAATGAAAGCGCATATATTGCCGATATGAATGCAAGCGGAAGAATTGAACTCAAAGACGTTTTTGAAATCGTAAAAACACAAAAAAGAGGCTAAAAATCAGCCTCTTTTTTTATTCGAAATAATTGTCGATTCCGTCCGCAAGCGCTGCTGCAAATTTTGCACGCCACTCTTCGTTAAGCAGCTTTTCGGCATCGCTCTTGTTGGTTATAAAGCCGCATTCCACAAGGACTGACGGAACGAGTGTCTTGTAAAGAACGGTGTAGCAGTCTTTTCCGTGCATATCCATTAAAGACACTTCTTTATCGTTTGGAAAACTCTGTTCTATCGCACCGGCAAGTGCTTTTGCATACTGCTTGTCAAGCTTGGTGGAAAAAGGAGTGCTAACCGGGTAGTAGATGCGTGTTCCGTATACGTTTGGGCTTTCGGGATATGCGTCGCAGTGCAGTGACATAAAGAGATGCGCATCTTGCTCGTTTGAAAAACTGCATCGCTCACTCGGTCCGAATACTGCCTTGCCGTCATCCCATTCCGTCCATGGTTTGGTAACACCGTCGTGTGTCATAATTACAGTGTATCCGCGGTCTTCAAGCACGGTTTTGAGTTCGTTTGCTATTGTCAGCGTCAGCGAAGCCTCGGTGACGCTGCCGAGATTTTCATCGTGCAGAGCTCCGGGGTCGGCAATACCGTGACCGGGGTCGATAATTACGGTAAGCGTGCCGTTTTGTTTAGCTTCCTTCTCTCGCTTTTGAAGTTCTTTTACACTTAGAGCATCGGGGAGAGCCATCGTTGCCGCCGTTGTCGTTTCTTCGGTTGTTGCGGCGGTAGTGGTTTCGGTTGTCGTAACTGCGGTATTTGCGACAGGCTCTGTCGCCGACACGGTTTCAACAGTAACGGGCGCGGTTGTTTCAACCGATAAGGCAGGCGGGTTTGTCGTTACTGCAGGATTGCCTGCAAATGAGCAAGAAGCAAGCAGTGCAGACGAGCAAATTGCCGCACAGATATATACAAATTTTTTCATAAAAACCTCTCGTTCGACAGGGAATTCCCTTTAATAATACAAAAAAAGAGGAATCTTGTCAATTGAGAAATCTTTAATTTTTTAAAACTTATTGACAACTTTGCAAAAGCATGTTATCATAACTGTACTAACACAAGTAATACACCGAAGGAGGATGATATATGAGCCGCATCACAGTCGATCTGCGCAGCCGCACACCGATTTTTGAGCAGATTATAAACTCTGTGCGCAAGCTCGTGATACTCGGGCTTATGGAGCCTGACGAGCCAATGCCTTCCGTACGTGCGCTTGCAGCCGAGCTTGCAATAAATCCCAATACTATTCAGAAAGCGTATGCAGAGCTTGAGCGGCAAGGCGTAATATATTCGCTTGCGGGCAGAGGAAATTTTGTTTCCTCTGATATTTCTGCGTTGAAGGAAGAGCACAATAGCATACTTCTTTCCGCCGTTGCAGAAAGTGTGGCGCAGGCAGTGGCTTACGGAATCAGTGAAAGTGAGATAATCGCCGTGGCGAAAGCGGCGTATGAAAATAATAAAGGAGGTAACAGAGAATGATAAAAATTAACGGCGTAAGTAAATATTACGATGTTTTCAAATCACTTGACGGAATAAGTGCCGTGATATCCGACGGCTCTATTTTCGGACTTGTCGGTTCTAACGGTTCGGGTAAGTCAACTCTGCTTCGTATTATGTGCGGTATATTCCGCGCTGATAGCGGAGAAGTGGAGTATGACGGCGGCAACGTATATGAAAACGTTGCTCTCAAAAACAGAATAGTGTATCTTTCGGACGATCAGTTTTTCCTTCCGAGCGCAACCCTTGCTGAAATGGCAAAGCTTTATGCATCGGTTTATTCTGAGTTTTCCTTTGAAGAATTTGATAAATTGCTTAAGATTTTCGGCCTTGATGCTTCACGCAAAATCAGCACGTTTTCAAAGGGTATGCAAAAGCAGGCGGCAATACTTCTCGGACTCTCCGCAAAGCCGAAATATCTGCTCTGCGACGAAACCTTTGACGGGCTTGACCCCGTAATGCGCCAGCTTGTAAAGAGAATTCTGGCGGATGCCGTGGCAGAACACGGTCTTACCGCAATTATAGCGTCGCACAACTTAAGAGAGCTTGAGGATATTTGCGACCATATCGGACTTTTGCACAAGGGCGGAATTCTTTTTGAAAGCGAAATTGACTCACTTAAAGAAAATATACATACCGTTCAGGCGGTGTTCTCAAAGGAGATAAAGGCAGACGAAATTGCAAAAATCGGAACGGTTTCTATCAAGCAACGCGGAAGTATGGTTACTGCAGTTGTCCGCGGAAGCGAAAACGAGGTGCGCGAAAAGGTTGAGGCACTCGGACCTGATTTTTATGAAATAATTCCGCTTACTCTTGAAGAAATATTTATAAGTGAAATGGAGGAGAGAGGCTATGACTACACAAAAGTTGTCTTCTGAAAAGCTGTTTGATGCAAAACTTTTGAAAA
This sequence comes from Clostridia bacterium, assembly GCA_017547395.1. The sequence continues at coordinate 2,122 of JAFYPS010000137.1, read as the reverse complement.
ATCTTACGCGCCGCCGTCTCCCTCATCTTTTGGTAGCGTTTATTGTAAACTTTTTTACGATATGCGTGCCGTTTCTTATGTGGATGGGCGACTACAGAGACAGATACCTGAGGGGTACTGATATCTATGCAAGGTATGTTTTGCGTTCTGCAAATGCGGTGCAGGAAACAATGGTAATAAACCTTGTCTTTATGTTTATCCTCGGCATATATTTCGGCATAATCACGCTTGGATATATGATGAAGCGCCGCAGCGCGCATTTCTATCATGCACTTCCCGAAAGCCGTGAAACGCTTTATACAACGAGCGTTACAAGTGCGCTTATATGCGCGGTACTCGGCGGAATAGCCGCTATAGTTATCGGCTTTATACAAATTGCGGTAAACTCGCTTGCAGTATGGGAAGTTTTGCAGCCATTTTTTATTCTTTTGTTCAAAAACGTTGTGATGTTCCTCGCGGCATACTCGATAACGGTTTTTGCAGGCAGCTTTTCGGGCAACGGACTTGTTCAGGCACTTATGTCGCTTGTGATAATGTTTTATCCGCTTGCCGTGTATGCGGGCTTTGTGGCATACCGCGCAGTGCATTCAAACTATTTCTGGTCGGACTATTATTTTAGCGAAGAGGTAATCGAGTGGCTTTCGCCCGTAACGTATATCAGCTTTAATTATCTTGGACCGGTACACGTTCTGCCTACCGTAATTGCGCTTCTTGTGTTTGCCGCACTGATAATGGGCGGACTTGTGATTTACAAAAAGCGTGCGATTGAAAATTCCGAGCGCCCGATAGTATTTAAGAAACTCGGTGAAGCGCTTAAATACGTTTTGATGTTTGCAATCACTATGTTTGCAGGCCTCTTCTTCCAGGCGGTCGGTTACAGTGATTTTCATATGGTTTTCGGAATTCTCTGCGGTGCAGTTCTTAGCTGGATGCTGTTCAATACCATTCTTGCAAAGTCGCCCAAGGCAATGTTCAAGGGCGTAAAGGGACTTGTGCTTTTCCTTGTTGTATTTGCTCTTTTCAGCGCAGTCGTATGCTATGATATAACAAATTACGACGAGTACGTGCCGTCTGAAAACAATATCCGTCACGCAAGGATAGAGGTTGGCGGAATTGATTATTCAAACGATGATTTTGATGACCCCGAAATGCTTGCGGCACTTTCACACGTCCTCAAAAATCAGCTTAAAGAGAACAAAAAAGGCTACGTTGCGCCACTTTCGGGCAACGAATTCGCTTTCAGCATAGACACAGTAATGTATACAAAACTCGGTTTGCCTGTTGCGCGTACATACAGAATTTCAAAATACGTTGACGGGGCAACCGAATTCTTAAAGCTGTTTGCAGATGACGAAAGAATGAATGACGAGCACCAAAAGGTTAACGCGGCACTGCTTGACCTTGTGGCAGACGGTTACAGTGCAGACATTCACGTAAACTGCAATAATTATCGCGGTGACCTTGAAAATCCCGATTTGAAAACCTTTATCGAAACGTATATCCGCGAACTCGGAAAAGTAGATTACGAACGTGTTTCAAAGCCTATAGTCGCTACCGTCGATATAAACAATATCAGGGATGCCGAGCGTATACACTATAATCTGAACGAGGTTTACGGAATCAACTGGAACTGGTCTGAGCTTACTATTTATGCGGATATGACCGATACTATCAGGATTTTGGGAGTGAAACCCGTATACGCTGCACCGACCGTACTCAGAAATGACAAGGATTACGAGCTTCCGATCCATCACGCAATGCTTTACGATACCCGTGAGAATTGCTATGAGGATTTTGACACGGCGGGTTATTCTTCGGCACTTTCGATGTATCCCTGTAAAGATATTCCGGGCGAAACCGCAACGGCACTTGCCAATGCAGTTGCATGGATTAACGAATCGGGATACTCCAATATGAGAATATTTACAGAGATAGATACCGACTGCATCCTTCATATTGCTTACGGCGACTATCCCGAGGATGTAAACAGTTCCCCTGAAGACTACTACGTTTACGACGAATACGGAATCAAGGGCATAGAAATCGACTATTACGAGCAAACAAAGTATGCAGGCGAAAGCGCTGTTGCCTATGTTGGCGAAGATCTGGGCGAAGCGTTCGC
>JAFYPS010000136.1 GCA_017547395.1 Clostridia bacterium | reverse complement strand
TGATGACGTTAAATTTGAGGACAAGCTTCTTCAAAAGGCTTATGATGATTATATTGCAGTACGCAAAGAACTCGGCAGAACAAAGCCAATCTGCCTTATGGATCTTGCTACTGTTGCCGTTAAGTATCTTAAGAAGCACGGAAAGCTTGATAAGCTTGACGAATCCGAGGAAATCAATGCTTGTACCGTAAAAATCGAAGTAGAAGTTGACGGAAACAAAGAGCCGTGGCTCCTTTTGTTTAAAAATGAAACGCATAACCATCCTACTGAAATCGAGCCTTTTGGCGGTGCTGCTACGTGTATTGGCGGTGCTATACGTGACCCGCTTTCAGGAAGAGCATATGTTTACGGTGCTATGCGAGTAACCGGTGCGGCTAATCCGCTTAAAGCAGTAAGTGAAACTATTCCCGGAAAACTTCCGCAGAGAAAGATAGTTACTACCGCTGCTGCGGGTTATTCTTCTTACGGTAATCAGATTGGACTTGCAACAGGTATCGTTGACGAGATTTATCATGACGGATATGCCGCAAAGAGAATGGAAATCGGTGCAGTTATTGCTGCCGCTCCTGCCGCGAACGTACGCCGCGAGCGTCCTTGCCCCGGTGATATTGTTATTCTCCTTGGCGGAAGCACAGGACGTGACGGTATTGGCGGTGCTACAGGTTCTTCAAAAGCGCACAATGCTCATTCTGTTGAAACCTGTGGTGCAGAAGTACAGAAGGGTAATGCGCCCGAAGAAAGAAAACTTCAGCGACTTTTCCGCAATCCCGAAGCTTGCCGCATGATCAAGCGCTGTAATGACTTTGGCGCCGGCGGTGTTTCCGTTGCTATCGGCGAACTTGCTGACGGTCTTGAAATTGATCTCAATGCAGTTCCTAAAAAGTATGAGGGCCTTGACGGAACAGAGCTTGCAATCAGCGAGTCTCAGGAGCGTATGGCTGTTGTAATTGAACCCGAAAATCTTGAGCGCTTTATGGCACTTGCAAAAGCTGAAAATCTTCAGGCTTGCAAGGTTGCTGACGTAAAAGAAGAAGCTCGTCTTGTAATGAATTGGAACGGTAAGAAAATTGTTGATATCAGCCGTGATTTTCTTAACTCAAACGGAGCTGACAAGCACGTTAACGTTGTTGCTTCCGAGCCTATGCCTTTTGAAAAGGAAATAAAAGGTGGATTTGCTGAAAACTACAAGGCACTTGCGGATGATCTCAACATCTGTTCAAAGCGCGGTCTTTCCGAACGCTTTGACTCAACAATCGGAGCAGGCACAGTGCTTATGCCTTTTGGAGGAAAGTATCAGCTCACGCCTATACAGGCAATGGTACAGAAGATTTCTGTAGAAAAGCAGGATACTGACGACTGTTCATTTATGGCGTGGGGTTATAATCCTTTCATTACTGAAAAGAGCCCTTATCACGGTGCCTATCTTGCCGTTGTTGAATCTGTATGTAAACTTATCGCAACCGGTGCTTCTTTTGAAGACGTTTATCTTACTTTCCAGGAATATTTTGAAAGACTTGGTAAAGATCCCAAGCGTTGGGGCAAGCCTCTTGCTGCGCTTCTTGGTGCTTTCGAGGCACAGAAAAATCTTGGTATCGGCTCTATTGGTGGAAAAGATTCCATGAGTGGCTCATTTGAGGATCTTGATGTTCCTCCGACGCTCGTCTCCTTTGCGGTTACTACCGACAAAATCAAAAACGTTGTATCCCCTGAGTTTAAGCAGGCTGGCAACAAGGTAGTTTTAATATCTCCGGAATACGATGAGAATGGGCTTCCTAAAACCGAGTCGCTTGTAAACGTATTTGAAAAAGTTACCGGACTTCTTCGCAGCGGCAAGGCTGTTTCTGCTTATACTCTCGGTATGGGTGGTATTGCTGAAGCGATTATGAAGATGTGCTTTGGAAACGGCCTTGGATTTAAGTATGCGGACGGACAGACGGTTTCCGATATCTTTGGATACAATTATGCTTCCTTTATTCTCGAGGTTACCGAAGACGTTGAGTGCGACCGTGTCATTGGTACAATTACTGATAACAAAATAGTTTCAATGGGTAACGAATCCGTTAGCCTGGATGAAATCCTTGGCGTATATGAGAACAAGCTTGAGAGTGTATTCAGTTGTAATCTTCCTTCGAGCGGTGCTCCTATGGAGAATTTCTCGTTCTGTGCTACAGAAAGAGTTGCTCCGACCATCAAGGTTGCAAAGCCTCGAGTTCTTATTCCTGCTTTCCCCGGAACAAACTGTGAGTTTGACAGCGCAAAAGCTGTACGCGAAGCAGGTGCTGATGCTGAAATCTTTGTTATAAACAATCTTAGTGCTGACGGAATAAGAGAAAGCGTTGAAAAGTTTGCACGCAGACTTAAAGATGCGCAGATCGTATTTATCCCCGGTGGCTTCTCAGGCGGTGACGAGCCTGACGGCAGTGGAAAATTTATTACTGCTTTCTTCCGCAATGCCGAGATTAAAGAAGGAGTAACGGAACTTCTTGAAAAGCGTGACGGACTTATGTGCGGTATCTGTAACGGTTTCCAGGCGCTTATTAAGCTTGGCCTTGTTCCTTACGGAAAAATTATTGACACTGATGAGACCTGTCCGACTCTTACTTTCAACACAATTTCACGCCATCAGTCCAGAATTGTTCATACAAGAGTTGCCTCCAATAAATCTCCGTGGCTCGCGCTTGCTGAAGTGGGTGATATTTATACCGTTCCGATTTCGCACGGCGAAGGTCGCTTTATCGCGCCTGAAAGCCTTATTCGTGAATTGGCTGCAAACGGACAGATTGCAACACAGTACGTTGACCTTAACGGTAATGCTACAGAGGACGTGCATTTTAATCCTAACGGCTCAATGTATGCAATTGAAGGTATTACTTCTCCTGACGGCAGAGTATTCGGTAAAATGGGACATAGTGAACGTATTGGAAAAGGCCTTTACAAGAACGTTCCCGGTGAGTACGATATTCAGATGTTCAAATCTGCAGTTAAGTATTTTAAATAATTTAGAAGCCATCCTAACGGATGGCTTCTTTTTTTGTTCTATGACTAATATATTGTAACGAGGTGAGTAAACAATGAAAAATATATTAAAAATGATTGTAACAATAATAGTATCGGTGCTGCTTGCTTTTTCTGTATTTTCGGTTGAGTTTTCAGGCGAAATCGATTGTAAAAGTGCGATTTTGATGGAGGCAAGTACCGGCAGAGTATTGTATGAGAAAAATGCTGACGAGCCGCTCCCACCCGCTTCTGTCACGAAGATTATGACGTTGTTATTGATAATGGAGGCTATAGATAGCGGTAAAATAGCTCTCACAGACAAAGTTACAGTAAGTGAATATGCGGCATCTATGGGAGGATCTCAGGTTTTTTTAGAGCCCGGAGAAACAATGACGGTAGAAGAGATGATAAAATGTGTGGTAATTTCCTCTGCAAACGACTGTGCAGTAGCACTTGCAGAGTTTCTATACGGAAGCGAAGAGTCGTTTGTAGGCGAAATGAACAAGCGCGCAGCAGAACTTGGTATGCTTAATACGATCTTTGAAAATACTAACGGTCTTGACGATACTGCGAGCAATCATCTTATTAGCGCGAGAGATATTGCGATAATGTCGCGAGAGCTTTTGAATCATCCGCTGATACTTAATTACAGTTCGACGTGGATGGATTCTATACGCAACGGTGCTTTCGGACTCACTAACACAAACAGACTAATACGGTATTACTCCGGAGCAAACGGTTTAAAGACAGGCTCTACCGCAAAGGCAAAGTTTTGCATAAGTGCTACCGCTCTTCGGGATAATATGCAGCTTATTGCAGTAATAATGGCGGCCCCTACGCGTGACGTACGAAATAATATTGCAAAACAACTTTTGGATTTTGGATTTGCAAATTATGGTTTATTCATCCATAAGGGCGGGGAACTTGAACCTATAAAAGTTAACGGAGGAACTAAAGAAAGTTGCAAAGTCTCATACCAAAATATGAATATTACGCTCGAAAAAGAGAAAATTTCAAAAATAACTTGCAGATACGTTCTGCCGGAATATATAACCGCACCTATTGAGCAAGGACAAAAAGTGGGTGAGGCGATTTTTGAATATAACGGAGAAAAGATTGCACAAACTGAAGTATATGCAGATGAAACCGTTAGTAAAATAAATATTATAGGAATATTTTTCAAGGTCTTGGCTGGTTTTTGTCTTAACTGAAACGTGTAAAAAATTATTTAATATTTTTTGTTGAAATTATTAGAATAATATAGTATTATAGATTATGTTGAAAAATCAACACGAAAAGAGGACTAAAAAATGAGCATTAAACTTAACGAAAAATTTGTAAAAGATTTTATT
>JAFYPS010000135.1 GCA_017547395.1 Clostridia bacterium | reverse complement strand
GGAAGTCGAATTTGACTTCCGCCGATGGAGCGGGTGACGGGAATCGAACCCGCACGGCCAGCTTGGAAGGCTGGAATTCTACCATTGAACTACACCCGCGTATTTACGCTATAATATAATAACACAAAGAAAATTACCTGTCAAGTACATTTTGCAAAAACTTTTAAATACCTTGACAATTATTTTCGCCTATTGTATAATTTTTTTGACAAAACTATTTTTTGGAGGTATAAAAATGACTTTTCTTGAAAGTTTTATCAACACTATCAAAAACTTCGTAACGGGCAGCGTTATCAATTTCATCTTTCTCGCACTCTGCGCCCTCGTTTTCATCCTCGTCGGCTTCAAACTTTCAAGCTGGCTTGTTGCAAAAATCAAAAAGAGCAACGCTTTTTCAAAACTTGACGTAAGCCTTGCAAGTTTTCTTGCTTCGTTTATCAGCATCAGCATTAAAATCCTTATCGTAGTCGTTGCTGCTACTATCGTAGGCTTTGACGTTACCGCACTTTCCGCAGTGCTTGCAACCGCAGGTGTTACCGCAGGTCTTGCTCTTCAGGGCAGCCTTTCCAACCTCACAGGCGGTCTTATGATTCTCTTTTTCCGTCCTTTCAAGGTTGGCGACTATATCGACAACCACTCCGACAGCGGTACTGTTAAAGAAATCGGCATTTTCTACACCACTTTGGTTACTCCCGACGGCAAGCGCATTACCGTTCCCAACGGTCTGCTTTCCAATGCTACCGTAGTTAACTACAGCACCGAGGAAATCCGCCGCGTTGACATCGAGTTTTCTGCTGCATACGGCAGCGATATTGACAAGGTCAACAAGGTTATGCAGACTGTCGCAGGCGCTAATGACAAGGTACTTAAGGACCCCGCTCCTTTCACCGCTCTTCTCCGTCAGGAAGACAGTGCGCTTATATTTGTTGTACGCGCATACTGCAAGAACTCCGATTACTGGAACGTTTACTTCTACCTTGAAGAAAATATGAAAAAGGCGTTCGACGCTATGGGAATCGAAATTCCGTTCAATCAGCTCGACGTACTTCTCAAGAACAAAGAAAACTAAGTTTTCACATAAAAAGCCGACTCTTACGAGTCGGCTTTTTTTATTCAAACTCTTTATATACGTCCTTATACAGATACAGTGAGCCAAGAATGAGCAGCGGCTTTTTCTGCTGCTTTGCGTCATCACGCGCTTTCGAAAGCGCATCTGCTATAGAATCGCCCGAAGTCGCTTTGACACCGTACTTCCTGTAAACCGCAGCAAGCTGCTCTGCATCAAGCGCACGCGGATTGTCAGGCTTCAGCGTAAACACCTCGCTTGCGACGCCTGCTATCATCGACACCATCTTTTCATATGCCTTGTCAGCCATAACACCCGTTAAAACCACGGGCTTTTCTCCGCCGAATACCTTTTTTGCGGTTTCAATCGCAGATGCTACACCCTCCTCGTTATGACCGCCGTCAAATACAACAACGGGATCGTCCATAAGAAGTTCAAAGCGCGCCGGCCATTTTGCCGCAGCGATACCGCGGTAAAGTGCATCCTCGCTTACGTCATATCCAACAGTCCGAAGCATGTCGACAACCTCGCAGACAAGTGCAATATTGCGCTGCTGATACTCGCCTATAAGCGAGGTTTTAATATTCTTTCTCTCCTTGTAATCCATAGTAATTCCGCGAAGAGAAATTTCTTTCAAAACAATTTCCGAAGGTGAAACCGTGAAAAGTTCCGAACCCTTCTCCTTTGCCTCGCGGTCAAACACTTCCCTTGCTTCACTCTGAAGCTCTGCAAGCACTGCGGGGCAATTTTTCTTTAATATACCCGCTTTTTCCCACGCGATTTTTGCAAGCGTGTCGCCTAAAATTCCCATATGGTCAAAGGCAATTCCCGTAATTACAGAAACAAGCGGACTTTCGATAACGTTGGTAGAGTCAAATCTGCCTCCCATACCAACCTCAAGCACGACAATATCGACATTCTCGCGCTTGAAAATCTCAAAGCCTATGGCGCTTATAAGTTCAAACTCTGTAGGGCGGTCTTCCATCGCATCGGCATAAGGGCGAACGTATTCAACAACCTCTGCAAGAATCCCGTTGTCAACGGGTTCTCCGTTAATGGCGATTCGCTCGTTGAACGTGCGCACGTACGGCGACGTAAAACTGCCTACCTTATACCCCGCAGTGCGAAGAATGCTCGTCAAAAATGCAGACGTGCTTCCCTTTCCGTTAGTGCCGCCGATATGGATGCACTTAAGCGACTTTTCGGGATTTCCAAGCCGCGCACAAAGCTCGGTAATGCGTGAAAGCCCCGGTCGGCTGCCCATCCAACAAACCGAATGTATATATTCTATCGCTTCATCATAAGTCATAGCAATCACCTAGGCATCAAAAATTATTCTGCGGAGTCCCTTTGTGCGCAGTATCACAGACAGTACGATATACTCAAGTCCGCCGCTGATTAAATATATCGGTATTCGGAGAGCAAGCGTTTCGAGCGGTGTGGAATAAAAAACGTATATTCCAATACTCTTGATAACAATCGAGCCGACAAGGTGCGACAGCATAAGCCCTAAAAGAAGGCTTCTTTTCTTCCCGCGGAACCCGAAAATTCCCGAAAAGAATCCGACCGCGGCACATCCGAGAGTTATTATGGGATTAATCGCGTAGCCGTAAAGCATACATCCGACAAGGTCCGCAACAACACCGCAAAAAATGCCGCATACAGGTCCGAATGCATATCCGCAAAGAATAACGGAAAGGTTTTCAAAGCTTAGCCGTCCCCACGGCTCTATTTTTATGCTGAGAAATTTTCCGAGAACGATGCTTATTGCCGCCAAAATGGCAATTCGCGCAATAAGTTTTGGTGTAAGTTTCATGGTAACTCCTTCTGAGTTCCCTAGGAAAAAAGGCGAAGCTATACAACTCCGCCTTTTGACAGCGGGATGCGGGCAATGCACCGCGGCTGACAAATCAGTCACCTTCGTCCGTTTTGCAACTCCCCGTCAAAACGGCACTTTACGCGCATCGCTCTACTCTGTTTTAAATTATAATTTTATAAATTTTCCGTTTCGCTTACAAACATTCCATAGCCGCAGTCGCTCGGCATTGCAAATTCACCGCGCGGCGAAAGGCTGACCGATGTAACTTTAGGCCCGTCGGGAAGACAGGAACGCTTGAACTGCTGTGTCATAAAACGGCGCACGAATACGGTAAGCCATTTTTTAACGGTTTCTCTGTCATACTCTTCTTCAAACGCTATACACGCAAGTCTGAGTATCTTTTCAAAGGAATAACCGTATTTCAGCAGATTGTAAATAAAGAAATCGTGAAGCTCGTAGGGTCCGACAATATCCTCGGTCACCTGCGCGATATTATCACCGTCAGGCGGCAGAAGTTCGGGACTTACAGGCGTTTCAACAATGTCGATAAGCGAAAGCGCAAGGCGCTTTTTACCGTTGACTCTGTATTTTTTCGCCTCGTTTCTCACTACGGCGCGGATAAGTGTCTTCGGAACCGATGCATTGACGCCGTACATCGACATATGATCACCGTTATAGGTAGCAAAGCCGAGTGCAAGCTCGCTGAGGTCACCCGTACCGACAACGATTCCGCCGGTGAGATTTGCAAGATCCATAAGCACCTGAGTGCGCTCACGCGCCTGCGAATTCTCAAAAGTGACGTCCTTTTCTCCTTTATGTCCTATGTCGTCAAGGTGTCTCTCAACCGCACTTTTTATATCTACCTCTTTAAAGGTAACACCGAGTTCTCTGCAGATAATCTCCGCGTTTTCTCTTGTGCGTCCCGAGGTACCAAAGCACGGCATAGTTACCGCAAGCACGTCGCTTGCGCCCTTGCCGCAAAGCTCGCAAGCTCTCACCGCGACAAGCAATGCAATGGTGGAGTCAAGTCCGCCGGAAATGCCTATCACAAGCGTTTTTGCGCCGGATGCCGAAATTCTTCTCGCAAGACCGCGGCTCTGAATTTCAACAACACCGTCAAGGTCAGCCTCGGCAATAAAAGGAAACTTTTCAATGCTTCTTGTAAGTGCAGTTTCGCTCACTTCGCAAAGCCCGCACTCGTAAACAACGTAGCGTTCCTCTGAATTTATGAAAGAATCGCTTCTTCTCTGCGAAAGAATACTGTCGCAGTCAATTTCGCTAACGGTAAAACTGTCCTTTGCAAAAGCTCCGCTTTCAGCCAGAAGCTCACCGCACTCAAAAACGGCACAGTGACCCGAATACACAAGATCGGTAGTCGACTCGCCCTCTCCCGCGCTTGCAAATACATATCCGCAAAGGCTCCTCAAAGAAAGTGATTTTATAAGCTCCGTACGCTTTTCACAATGCCCCGAATATTCGGGAGAAGCCGCAAGGTTTGCAACAACGGTTGCACCTGCCGCTGCGTGGTGCGCCGACGGAGGAACTGCAGCCCACAAATCGTTGCAGATTTCCGCCGCAAGTACAAAAGACGGCATTTCCCTGAAAGTGAAAAGCTGCTTTGCACCGAAAGTGACGTGTCTTCCGCAAAGGCTGATGCTTGTATTTTCATTTGGTGCGCCGCTAAAACATCTCTTTTCGGAGAAAGTAAGATGCGTTTTCGGAACGATACCGCAAAGCTCACCGTCGAAAACAACTGCCGCGCAGTTATAAAGTGCGCCGTTTAAAGCCACGGGAAGTCCGATAAGAGTGAGCACCTTTATTCCCTTTGTTTCGGAAAGAAGGTGCGCAAGTGCATTTTCACACTCCAAAACAAGCGAGGAGAAGCGAAGAAGGTCGGCTGCCGTATATCCCGAGAGAAAAAGCTCCGGCAGTGCAAGCACCTTTACCCCGCACTCTCCGGCACGTCGGATAGCACCTATAGCAGACGCCGCATTCTCCATAGGCTTTGCAAGCGCAACTCGCGGCGAAAATGCCGCAACCTTAATAAAACCGTTTTTCATTCACGCCTCATTTCTTTTCAAAACGGACGTCGCGACCGCAAAACAGAAGCGGACGGTAAACGCCGAAAAGTCTGCTGAAAACGCGTTCTCCGTAGCGTGTGGCAATATCACGCTGACCGAGATTTGTGCTGACTATGGTAGGAAGTCCCTTGCATATACGCGTGTCTATCACGTTGTATATAAAAGAATTGGTAATGCTGTTCGATGCCTCTGTACCGAGGTCGTCGAGTATGAGAAGCTCGGCGTCAAAATATTTTGAAACGTCTGCCTCGTCCTTATAGAATTTTGCATTTTCAAAGTCACCGACCATATTTACCGCAGAGGTGTAAAGCACGTCGTAGCCACGGTCGATTGCCGTCTTTGCGACAGCGCTTGAAAGATGCGTTTTGCCAAGTCCCGTACCTCCCATAAAGAGAAGCGAACCGCTTTTAAGAGAGAAATTCTCTGCATAGTCGCGTACTATCTCAAAAACCTGACTCATACGCGTATAAACGTCTTTTTCATATCTGAAAAATGCAAGCGAATAGTTGTCAAACGTCTGCTTTCCGATAAGTGCGCCAAGACCCGAGGTTTCATACCCCTTCATAACAAGTGCGCGACGGAAGCATTCGCACATTTTCGTGTCTTCAAATCCGAGATCCTTGCACTTCTCGCACTCGTAATGAACGTCGGTATAATCTTTGGGGTAGCCGTTTGCTTTAAGAAGCTCGTCACGTGCCGCGCGAAGCTCATCGGTCTCCTTTTTGATAGCCGCAATACGCTCGTCAAGCCCGTCCTTGCCGCCAAGTGCCGCCGCAAAAATGCGAGCCGCCGTAGCCGCAAGAACTGTATCAACCTCTTCAAGCCCTTCTATTTTCAAAGCAAGCTCCCTTTTTCTTGCCTCGGCTTTATCTGCCGCCGCAAGATGCTTTTGCAGAAACTGCTCTTTAAGCTCATAGTAATTCTTTTTGTTGAAACTCATTTGTTTTCCCCGCTTCCGTATGAACGTTCAAGCGCCCTGTTGAAGGCTTCGTCAATGTCAAAGCTCTGCGCCTTCATTCCAGCGTCATTTCTGCCGCCTGCGTTATTCACGTCTTCAGGCGTTTTATATCCCTTTTCGTGCCACCTTGCAAGAATACTGTTGGCATAATGAACAGACGCTTTTCCGGTCGCGTTAACAGTCTTTTCATATGCAAGCTCTATAAGCTCGTCACTTGAGCCGTACTTGTTAAACCAGCAGTCAAGGCAGCTTCTCTCTTTGTCGGTAAGCTTTCTCCTGCCAAGACCGAAAAGACTTCTCACCGTACCCTCGCGCCCGTCGAAAATCTCCTGTTCGCGAAGTTTTTCCTCAAGCTCGTCCGACGTGGTGATTCCAAGGTCGACATAATCGTACGCTACCTTTTCAAGATAGCGGAGATTCTTTTCTCTCTTGCAGACAAAATATCCGATGAGCGAAAGAATATACTCCGGCGAAAGATTGAGATTTGCATATAAAGAAGCAAGTATCTCTATTTCGGCACTGTTGAATATCCAACCCGCCGTCTGCTGAGCAATATTAAGAAACGCGCCGAACTCACCGTTCTTCTCACCAAGTGCCGAAACCTCGTCGGTAGTAAGATGCATAATGCGCTTTTCACGAACAGTCTTTTTAGGCTCTTTCTTTGCACCGTCACGCGCTATTATCGAAGCACCGCTCCAGAATTTTACCGAGGTCTTTACCTCGCTTACGTCAAGCTGTAAAAAATCTGCCGCCCTTTCCGCATCAAAATCACCGCCGCGAAGCCCCGCTATGTATATAAGCACCTTGAGGTCTGCGGCGTCCGCCATATCAAGCATACTGAGACATTTCTCGGGAAGAACAAGAGCCTTATCTTCGTTTTTTATATTCAGTTCCATTTTTTCCTCCCGAAATCTTTTTATTCTCTCGACATTCTGTAGGTAAGCTGCATAAGCGAGTCGCCTATATGAACGTTCTGCACCACCGTACCAACGTCATCAATATCAAGCTCTACGTTTGTAAAATTCCATATACCCTTGATTCCGCACGAGGCAAGAAGCTCGGCAGTTTCCTTAGCATGGTTTCTCGGAAGAGTAAGCACCGCCATATCTATAGCATTTTCCTTTATATAGCGTTCAAGCTCGGAAACGTCGTAAATATGAAGCGTTCCGTGCTCGGTTCCTACAAGCATAGGAGAATTATCAAAAAGAGCACTGATTGTAATTCCGCGTTTTTCAAACATCGGACTGCCTACAAGAGCCCTTCCAAGATGTCCTGCGCCGATTATAATAGCCCTGTAATTCTCCTTTACACCGAGAATTTCGCTGATTTTTCCGTAAAGAAATTCTACGTTGTATCCATATCCCTGCTGACCGAATCCGCCAAAGCAATTGAGGTCCTGACGGATCTGTGAAGCAGTAAGATTCATAAGCTTTGAAAGTTCAGCCGAACTGATTCTTGTTCTACCCTGCGCCATAAGCTCGCGCAAATATCTGAAATAGCGCGGCAAGCGCTTGATAACCGCAGAGGAAATGCGGTAGCTCGTTGCCTTCTCTTTCGTTATATCAAGATCCTTTTCTGCCATTTTTTGTTCTTTTAACCTTCCTGTGTCAAAACTGTATATCAAATCGCCGAGGCATTTAAGTCGGTGCCTGCTATTTTGCCCGCTTTGTAGTCGTAATAGCCTTGGGTTGCTATCATTGCCGCGTTATCTCCACATAAAGAAAGCGGTGGCAGACAAAGGGTTGCGCCATACTTGTCGCAAACGGCTTTTGCCGCCGCGCGCAAATGCGAGTTTGCGCTTACACCTCCGGCAACGACCACGGTTTTCAGACCCGTTTGCTCTATTGCCTTTGAAAGCTTCTGTGAAAATCCGTCCGCAATCACACCCGTAAAGGATGCTGCAAGGTCAGCACGGTCAATTGTTTCTCCCTTTTGTGCCGCAGTGTTGATAAGATTGAGCGCTGCGGTCTTGAGTCCCGAGAATGAGAAATCAAGAGTGTCTCCCGAAAGAGCGGGGGAAGGAAGCTTGTACGCTTTTTTGTTGCCCTCGTATGCAAGTTTGTCAAGTGCCGCGCCACCGGGATAAGGAAGTCCTATCACTCTGCCGATTTTGTCAAAAGCCTCACCCGCCGCATCATCACGCGTAGAGCCGATTTCTTCAAAATCAACGTAATCGCGAACCACGTAAAAAGAAGTATGTCCGCCCGAAAGCACAACGCCGAGGAAAGGCGGCTTCAGCCACTCGTATTCAAGATACGCCGCGGCAATATGCCCCATTACGTGATTGACACCTACAAGCGGAATATTGTTTGCAAATGCAAGAGATTTTGCAAAATTGACACCTACAAGCAACGCTCCGATAAGACCGGGGTGAGAGGTAACTGCGCAAAGTCCGATATCACGAATATCAAGTCCCGCGCTCTCAAGTGCTTCGTGAGTGATTCTTGTAACCGCCTCGATATGCGCGCGCCCCGCGATTTCGGGAACGACACCGCCGTAAAGACGGTGAATGTCAATCTGTGATGCTATTATATTTGAGCAGATGCGCCGTTTTTCGCCGTCTATCTCTACGATAGCCGCGCTTGTTTCGTCGCACGAGCTTTCAAGTCCTAAAATGTACATACCTATACGTCCTTTTTGTAAAGTACCGCGTTTTCGCTCGGATTTTTATAGTATCCGCGGCGGATACCGATTTCTCCGAAGCCGAGCGACTGATAAAGCGTTCTTGCCGCAACGTTGCTCTCCCTGACCTCAAGAAAAACGGTGTCGCTCACGCCGCGAAGATTGTCGAAAAGTGCCGTGAGAAGCTCTTTCGCAACGCCCTTTCTCCGAAACAACGGTGAAGTCGCAACGGTGACAATATCGCTCTCTCTGCATACAGTGTATGCCCCGATATACCCCGAAAAAGCACCGTCATAGCGCGCTACAAGCAGCAGATTTGTGTCCGAAGCAATCATTTTTTCGAGTTCCTTTTCGGACTGCGGCATCGAAAAGGTCTCCTTTTCGAGTGCGGCAATAAACGGAATATCCGCATACGTCGCTCTGTCAACTGTTATTTTCATCTTCAAAAAGAAACGGGAAATGATTTTTCATAGCCTCGGTTATATTACCGAGACATTCCCTGTATTCGTCTATATCGCCGCCAAACGGGTCGGAAATATCTCCGAGCACACGTATCTTTGCGGCATATTCGGGAAAAGCCATAATAAGCGCATCAGCGTGCGAGGGAGAAATTGCAAAAACACCGTCACAGCATTCAAAATCATCTTTGGTAAACTGAATGGCGCGGTGAGAAAGATAATCGTTTCTGCCGCAAGACTCGATTCCGCTTTCCGCAAGCGCCTTTGTCGCATTCTCGCTTATCGGCGAGCCGCTTGACGCGTAAATTCCGCGGCTGAAGGCAAATATGCCTTTCGGTGCGCCATAGTGATTAAGGAGTGCCGCCGCCATCGGTGAGCGGCAGGTGTTGCCCGTGCAGACAAAGCAATAAACACGGATATCGCGCGTACGCTCATCCTTCATTACGAAGGTAATTTCTTCAGTCTGCATAGGGTTCTCCTTTCAAAGTGATTATTTTAATAGCCGAGCTTGTCTCCAAGACTGTCGTCGTTTTCAATCCAGTCGGAAACCTTGATTCTGCGATACTTTTCCTTGGTATCGCGGATAACGACCCATTCAATACCCGAATTGATTATCTGCCTTTTACACATCATACAGTTTCCCGTATCGGGGAGAATTTCTCCCGTAAGAGGTGACGTGCAGCACATATAAAGCGTTGCTCCGAGCATATCGTTGCGCGAAGCGGCAATAATAGCATTTGCCTCGGAATGAATAGAACGGCAAAGCTCATAGCGCTCGCCGCGCGGAATGCCGAGCTCCTCTCTGTGACAGGATTCAAGGTCTGTGCAGTTCTTTCTTCCTCTCGGTGCGCCGTTGTAGCCCGTAGCAACGATAACGTCATTCTTTACGATAATCGAGCCAAAGCGGCGGCGAAGACAGGTTGCACGCTCGGAAACGGTCTGCGCAATATCAAGATAATAATTGTCCTTAGATACTCTTTCCATTTTCTATGTATTCCTTTACAAATTTTTCGAACTCTTCTTTTGTTTCGGGATGCTCAAGTGCCTTTACGAAATTAGCCTTGATAAACCCAAGCTTTGACCCGATATCATAGCGGTCACCATCGAAAATTCTCGCGGTGACTCCTTTTTTTCTCGCATACTCCGCCATAGCGTCGGTAAGCTGAAGCTCGCCTCCCGCTCCGAGCGGCGTACGTTCGAGTATTTCAAAAATTTCGGGAGTCAAAAGCACGCGACCGAGAATCGCAAGATTTGAGAACTCCTCGCCCGGCTTTGGCTTTTCAATCATATCGTCAACAAAAAAGTCAACGTCGCTTCCCTCAATTGCCTCCGCCTTCATCGAACAGTATTTTGAAAGGTCGCTTTTTGAAACCTCTTTTACGCCGACTGCAGCGCGGCCGTACGTTTCATACGCGTCGATAAGCTGCTTGACAACGGGAGTCTTTGAAAAAACTATATCGTCACCGTACAGAATTGCAAAAGGCTCGTCCCCGACAAAATCTTTGGCGCGAAGAACCGCGTGACCAAGACCTTTAGGCTGTTTTTGCCTGAGGAAATATACGTTTGCAAGGTCGCACACACCGTGAAGCCCCTCTATTTCGGAAAGCTTGCCCTTTGCCGCAAGAGTGGCATCGTATTCGGGAGAATAGTCGAAAAACTCCTCCATACACTCCTTGTCGCGCCCCGTTATAATCAGTATATCCGTAATGCCGCTTTCTGCCGCCTCTTTTACAAGATAATATATTGCGGGATAGTCCATAATAGGCAGCATCTCTTTCGGCACGGCACGGGAAATCGGCAACATTCTTGTTCCGAGTCCTGCCGCAGGTATAATGGCCTTGCGCACTTTTTTCGCTTTTTCCATAACTTCCTCCTATTTTTATCGACACTTACCCATAATAATATTTTAATAATATTATTATATTACTATTGCCCGAAAAAATCAACTCAAATTTCAGGCATCAAAAACCAAAATATGTTGAACTTTTTTGTCATATATGATAAAATGATTTCAACTATACAATAACTTGGAGAAAATTATGGCTAATTACAGACGAGGAAGAATAAACGAAGAAATGCAGAAAGAACTTTCCGTTCTTATGCGCGAAATAAAGGACCCGAGAGTTACCGACGCTATGGTGACAGTCACTGCTGCAGAGGTTACCCCCGACCTTAAATTTGCAACCGTATATTTCTCCGTGCTGATCGGAGATGCAAACAGCGCCAAAAAAGGACTTGAAAGCGCAAAGGGCTTTATCCGCCGCGAGATTGCGCAAAGACTTAACCTCCGTCAGACACCCGAATTTACGTTTGTGCACGACAAGTCTATCGAACACGGTGCGCATATTGCAAAACTTATTGAGGACGTAAACCGTAAAGACAGGGAGAAGAAAAATGATTGACCTATCCCGTCTGCTTGACGAGCTTTTAAAGCTCGAAAATATTCTTATCGTGGGACATTCGCACCCCGACGGCGACTGTGTGGGAAGTGCCGTGGCTCTCTCGGGACTGCTTGAAGCCGCAGGTAAAAAGGCGGAAATAATTTTCCCCGAGGAATCGCCCGAAAGACTGAAGTTTCTTCTTGGAGAAAAGAAGGAGCTTCTTTCCCTTCCGAGTGACCTTGCCGCTTATGATGTAGTCGCTATTGACGTTGCCTCCCCAACTCAGCTCGGCAATATCAAAGATGAGCTTTGCGGCAAAGTTAAACTCAGAATCGACCATCACGACGTAGGAAAGCCGTATGCTGACAGAGAGTTTGTAGAAGCTTCTGCCGCTGCCGCAGGCGAGATAATCTTCGACCTTGCCGAGTATGCAAAAGAAGCAGGCAAAGTCAGCGAAATTCCCGAAAGCGTGTATTTTGCGCTCTTTGCGTCGATAAGCTCCGATACAGGCTGCTTCAAATATGCAAACGTTACGCCTAAGACGCATATGCGCGCGGCAAAACTGATAGAATACGGTGTTCCCTCTGCTAAAATCAACCGCTTGCTATTCGATACCAAGAGCGAAAGGCAGCTTCGCGCCGAGGGAATCTCTCTCGGCAACCTCTGCACCTTTGCGGACGGCAAAATCAGCGGCATCGCAATCGAAGAAAGCGTATATGAAAACGGACTTTCGATATCCGATTTTGAAACCGCGATAGATTTTGCAAGAAGCGTGCGCGGTGCAAGATGCGCGGCAGTTGCAAAAGCCTGCCCCACAAAGGGCGCGTTCAGAGTTTCTCTGCGTTCAAACGATGACACAGACGTTTCAAAGGTCGCTGCCGTATTTGACGGCGGAGGACACATACGTGCCGCGGGCTGCACGGTTTTAGCGGGCAGTGCAAAGGAAGCTCTCGGAAAAGTAGTCGCCGAAATCGAAAAAATATTATAAAAAAAGCAGTTTTG
>JAFYPS010000134.1 GCA_017547395.1 Clostridia bacterium | reverse complement strand
TGTAAGGTACTTATCGCAAATGAATACCAAATCGTTAAGTTCACAGTTTTCAAGGTTTAGTGCGACCCGCTTTGTATCTGTAGAGAAATACGATAAAAAATCATTTAGTAAATATCGTGCGGTTTCATCAAGCAAATCTCCAACAGTTTCATAATGCAGATAAAATGTTGAGCGATTTACTCCTGCAATTTCGCAAATCTCACTTACAGTAATATAATCAAACGATTTCTTTTTGAGCAGTGAAATCAATGCGAGGTCCATTTTAGTGGCAGTATTAAAATATTTGCTTTCTGATTTGTTCATGTTACCACTCTTTGCATTTGATTTTTATTTATCGGAGATTTCTTTTGCGAGTTGCACGATTTCATAGGCATATTTCTTCTTGCCCTTTTCAAGCATTTTCTTATAGGCAGGATAATTGATGCCACACCCGATAAGACCAATAATTCCGATAATTACCCCCATCACCATACCACCACTGATAGTTTGCATTGACATACAC
This sequence comes from Clostridia bacterium, assembly GCA_017547395.1. The sequence goes on along the minus strand of JAFYPS010000134.1, from coordinate 3,408 downwards.
ATGCCTGCACCAAATACAAGTGCAGATATAATGCCGCACGAGTATGTAAAAATAGTAGCAGGGAGTTTCGCCTTGTTATCCAACTTTTTAAGAGCAACAAGTTTTGAGTTCTCTTTCGGGGCATAATCCTTTGCGATTGATTCTGCGATGATTTTGTCTGTGTTCATTTTAATAACCTCCTTTAATTTTTGTAACTATATTGTACGATTTCAAGGAGATTAACTGAACAACACAAAACTAAAAATGTGTTGACTTGAAAATATTATACCATAACCAAAAAGATTGTTAAATACCATATAAACTTGAGGCACCTTCCTTACGCTGGGTGCTCTAAAAGGTTTCTTTTATTTTGCGGTTTTTAATATCGCGGCAAGCTCAGGCCCGAGAAGCTTTACTGACTCTATCGCCTCACCGACGGAGTTCGCGCTCGTTCCGACCTCAATCAGCATTGAGCCGCGCGTCGCGTGCATATTGAATCTCTCCTTTCGGAGATTCATCGGGCGCATAATATTTTTATACTTTTCTTGCATCGCGTTCTGAAGCTTTACCGCGAGCTTTAAGTTCTCTGCCCAGTCGGGATGCGGAAGCCCGCTCTCTCCCGTTGACATAACCAGCATCATCTGAGCACACTGCTTTCCGTTTACGTTTGCAACGGTGCGGTACTTCGTTCCGTCGGATGCCGTCATCGCATCGCGGTGGACGTCTATCACGACCTTTATTGACGGGTTTTTCTTCAGCGTTTTTCCTATTGCATCAAGCGTCCTTGTGTATGAGCCGTTATATGACGGGCTGTCGTATATATTTCTGTCGTGGATAACAGATATTCCGTTTGCCTCAAGCGACTTTGCAAGCTCATCACCAATCCTTATCATATTGTAATTCTTGTCCGACGTGCGTTCAACATCAGTGAGAGTATAGTCCTCCCTGCCCTGCGGAAAATAACACTCGCTTCCGTGCGTGTGCACAATAAGGACATGGGGCCCATCTCCATTTAATTTGAACGGGAGTTTTGCCGACAGAAGCCATTTTAAGTCTATTCCTTTCGTGCTGTCGTTCTTAACCCAGATGTTTCCATACCGCACATAGCCCTTGTCAGAACTCGGGCTTATTGTTATGTTTTCTATCGGGTATGTATTTGCGCGTCTCTCGCCACCGGGTGTGTATTCCCATACCACGAGATTCTCCCGATTCGGCGGCGGTGAAATTTCCTCTACCCTGTCCTCCGATTGCAAGATGGCAGTTTCAGATGTTAGCAACTTCAGAATCTCCTTGTCCTCATCTTTTCTGACATACTGTGTCTCTCCTGATACGGCAAGACGAAAGAACTCTTCATTTTCCGAAAGCTTATCGATATATTCCATTGTCCTCTCCTGCATCTTCCCTTCAGAGAAAAACCTTATGATTACTGCAAAAAGCATAAAAGCCACTGCGACAGGCAATATTCCGCGTCCTCTTTTTTTCTTTTTCATAGAAGCAATAAACCTCCCTTGTTAAAGTATATTACCGGAAAGTCAAAAAAATGAGCCATAACAGGAAATCCCTGCTATGGCTCACGGTGTTTATTTATCTTTTGGCTCGGCGAGTGTTTACTCGGCGGTCGGAATACTGCTTTATTCCGGAAATTTTGCTGTCACTGTCCTGCATAAACTGCTTGAGCTTATCTTCAAAAGACATCTCAGCCGGCTTCTGCGGTGCAGGAGCGGCAGGTCTCTGGAAGCTCTGCTGCGGACGCGGAGATGCAGGCTCTGCTTTCCTTATAGAGAGGCTGAGTCTTCCCTTTTCGTCTATCGCAATTACCTTTACCTTTACTTCCTGACCTACTTTGAGGTGCTCGTTTATATCGTTTACGAACGTGTGAGAAATTTCCGAAATATGTACCATTCCGCTACTTCCGTCCCCAAGCGCTACAAACGCACCGTACTTTGTTATTGAAGTGACCTTTCCGTTACTGATAACCCCTACCTCGAGACCCATACTTTGCCTTTTTCCTCCTTCGTATTTTTAAACCACCGGGTTTAACTTCCCCTTGTATCCACAAAAATCCGTTCATTCGGCGCGGCATATCCTTGCCTCTGCGCTTCGTTTAAAACGTAATCATTGTCAATCTCGGTTGCAAGCTCCTGCCTGAGCCAGTCACGCTTCATTTCAAGCGTAATTTTTTCTTCCTGTCCTTCTGCTTCTTCTTTATTCTGACGGTTTGCTTCCAGCTGGTTCTGCACTATGACTACCGAAACAAAAATGACAAACACAATAAGTATTATTTTAGGAACTACGCTTTTCTTTTTCCTTTTTCTTGCTGCCACCTTTATCAGCCTTTCCCTTTCTTCGGCGTTTTTTCGAAATCTCCAAAGCTTTTTGCCTCGTGCCGAGCCCCAGCTTTTCAATCTTCTTAAGCAGAAGATACACGGGGCGCGTAGCAAGCGACAGAAGCTTTGAAATAGCTTTGGACGTTTCTCTCATTACCTTGAAAACTATTTCACTCGCGGCGGCGCGGTACACAAATCCTCCGCAAAATGTACCGAAAAGCACATACCAACGCATTCTGCCGTCAGCGTATGTAAGAATAAACACAACAAACGAAATAGTCGCGAATACCCAGAAAACCACGTCGAAAATCCCTGTTATCGCACGGCTTTTTCGTATATGCGAGCGGATGCATCGCAAAAAGTCATAAAAAATCCCGAGCCCCACTCCGAGCAGAGCAGAGTAGAGAAACTGTAATGTCTGTACGGAAACCGCATTCTCCATAAACGCTCACCGTCATCTGAACAGGCGGGACCAGAAACCTCCCGACACGGGAGCGTCCTGACTGTACTCAAGTCCTCCGATTTCACCCTCAATGGCAAGTTCGCCCGTTTCGAGGTTCAACCTCTCTACGTGAAGCGATATGCCGTTGATTGTGAGAAGACCACGGTTTGTGTAAAGAACTACGGTCGAGTCATCAAAATTCTCAACATCCTGCACTCCCGACACCGTCATCCTCAATCTGTTTTCAATGATAATGTTCTGCGGAATGTCGCGGATTGCATTTTTATCTTCAAGCTGCATTTTGCTACCTCCTATACTTTTTCACTAAAGCATATTCGGAAGACGGCAGCATTATTCGCAAATTCAGATACAAAAATCAGCGCACTTCTTCATACATAGTGTGCGCTTCATCCTTTGTCATATGTTCCGAGACGGCAAGGACACGTACTTTAAGCGTTCGTGTACCAAAAGAAATCTCAATAACATCGGAGACCTTGACGTCGTACGACGCCTTAACCGGCCGTCCGTTTACTGAGATTCTGCCGTTGTCGCAAGCTTCGTTTGCGACCGTTCTTCTTTTTATAAGTCGTGATACCTTGAGATATTTGTCAATTCTCATACTAAACCTTCAGTTTGCGGGATTTTAAAACGTTTTAAGAT
>JAFYPS010000133.1 GCA_017547395.1 Clostridia bacterium | reverse complement strand
GCAGCGCCGAAAGGCTCCGTCACCTCGTGAAGAAGCGAGAGCAGGCGCTTTGAACGGCGGCATTTCAGCACTATCCTCATACGGTAGCGCTCGTCTATCTTATAAACTGCGGCTTCAAACGGACCGAATGAAATTATCGGCACGTCCTTGTATTCGCCCGCAATTTTTCGTTTCAGTTCTTCAAAAATCTCAAGTGCGCATTTTGAACAGTCGCGCTCGCTCACGCTGGTTACAGCGATAACCGCTATATCGCAGAACGGCGGGAAAGTGTATGCACTGCGCATCTTGATATCCATTTCGTAAAACGCCTTATAGTCCTGTGCGGCTGCAAGACGAATTACATCGTGCTTAGGATTTATCGACTGTATTACCGCAACTCCGCGTTTTTCCGCACGCCCCGCTCTGCCGATTACCTGTGTAAGCATCGAGAAGGTACGCTCTCCTGCGCGAAAGTCGTCCATAAAAAGCGTCGAATCGGCATTAAGCACACCGACAAGCGTTACGTCGGGAAAATCGTGTCCCTTTGCAACCATCTGTGTACCGAGCAAAACGTCCGCTTCATGGCGGCGGAATGCACCAAGCATTTCGTCATAAGCGCTCTTCTTTACGGTTGTGTCTGCGTCCATTCGCATTATTCTGCCGCTGAAGTTGTCGTAAAACTCTTCCTCCACCTTCTGCGTTCCGTAGCCCATAAACGAAAGATGCGTTCCTTTGCAGGACGGACATTCTTCGGGAGCTTTTGTACGAAAGCCGCAATAATGGCAGAGAAGATAATCGTTTCCGCTATGCTTGTGACGTGTCAGCGACACCGAGCAATTAGGACAGCTTACCGCTTCACCGCAAGCGCGACAGGACAAAAATGCATTATAGCCGCGACGGTTTAAAAACAGTATCGCCTGATTGCCTTTCTCAAGCGTTTCGGAAAGTTTTTCGCGAAGCAGGTTTCCATACGGTGAAAGGTTACCGCCGCGCATATTCTTTTTGAGGTCGTCTATATACACCTCGGGAAGTCTTGCATGTCCGTATCTCTCGGTAAGCTCGACAAGTGTATATATCCCGCTTTTTGCCTTGTAATAGCTTTCAACAGACGGGGTAGCCGATGCTAAAAGCAAAAGCCCCTTGCTTTTTCCAAGTCGGAAAGATGCAACGTCACGGGCGTGGTATTTCGGACTCATATCCGACTTGTACGTATGCTCCTGCTCCTCGTCGATAACTATCATACCGAGATTTTTTACAGGTGCAAAAACCGCGCTTCGCGTGCCTATAACAACGTCCACTTCTCCTGCCGCTATTCTGCGATAGGCGTCGTAGCGTTCTCCCGCCGAAAGTGACGAGTGAAGCACGGCAACCCTCTCCCCGTAAAAGGAGCAAAAGATGCCGACAGTCTGAGGCGTCAGCGAAATCTCGGGGACAAGCACGATAACTCCGCGCCCGTCGGAAGTAACGCGGTCTATCATAGACTTTATTACTCTTGTTTTTCCACTGCCCGTAACTCCGTAAAGGAGTGCACACTTTGCCTCACCCGACAAGTAAAGTCCGTCAAGCTTTTCAAACGCCTTTTGCTGATGCGGACTCAGCACGTTCTTTTTTTCACTGTCGGGTGCGCCTGCATAGGGGTTACGCCATACCGAAAGCTGCTTTGTCTCTGCGGCACCCGCTTTTACAAGTGCATCAAGCTGTGTTTTCGATGCACCCGTTGCCTTGTAAATCTCACTGACGGGCATATATTCGTTTGCCAGCGCAAGATACAGTGCCTTTTGCTTTTCGCCCTTCGGCGAAAAGTCAAGCGAGGTGCGCTTAGCGTACGTTACGGTTTTTTCCGAGGCGCTCTGCAGCGCGGAAAGCGGAGGCGTTACCGTCCTTACCGCATCACCCGTTGAACAAAGCGTATACTCCTTTAAAAAGTCGCATACCGAAAGCTGCTCCTCGGAAAGAGAAACTCGCGTGTGTACGTCGATTATATCCTTGGTGCGCTGACTGTCCGACCTGTCCGAAACCTCACTCACAAGCCCCATACGGCGCTTGTTTGCATTGGAGAAAGGTACGAAAACGAGCGAACCGCGCTTTACTTTTCCCGAAAGGCTATCGGGAATTCTGTAATCAAAAGGTCGGTCAAGTGCGCTCGGCGCATCAAGCAGCCAGACCTTTGCATACTCCGCTCTTTCCATGCCCTCTCCTTTCTTGAAGTTTTAAGGTGTCTTAGTTTTCTTCGTGAATAATCTTATACCGGCCGTCCTTGAGTCTTGCAACTGCATTTCTTACAGCCTTTTCGTCGCGAAGGTCCTTGTCGATAAGCGCGCTGATAGACTTGTCGGTTTCCTTGCGCTCAACAAGTTTTTCAGCGTATGCTCTCTGCTCAACGTATTCGTCGGTGATGAGTCTTGCACACTTTGCGGTTGCAATTACGAGTTCGTAACGGTTGAGTTCGTCATTGGTCATTTCTTCTACAGAAGGCTTGTTAATCATTGTTTTATTCTCCCTTGAAATATATTTTTTTAAATTCGTTGGTGCACGCTTTTTTAAGTGTTTCTGCACGTGCTATTGCAAAGAAATCGTCAACGGCTCTGTTAATCTCGCCGCTTTCATTGAGTATGAGATAGTCGTACGAGTCAAGATAGTCAAGCTCTGCCTCGGCACGGCGCAGTCGCTTTGCTATTGACTCTGCCGTATCTCTGCCGCGTGTTACGAGTCTGCGGCTCTGCTCAGCGACGTCCGGCGGAGTAACCATAATAAGCACGGTCTTAGGGAACTTCTTTTTAATCTGCGTCGCCCCGTCAACCTCGATTTCAAGTATAAGATGCTTGCCGTCGCGCTCGGCGCGCTCAAATTCGGAAAGAAGCGTTCCGTAATAGTTACCGCAATACTCCGTGTATTCAAGCACTTCGTTTTTCGCTATCTTTTCCTCAAACATCTCGCGCGTTATGTAATAATAATTAACGCCGTCCTCTTCACCTTTGAGTTTCGGACGCGATGTCGCGCTTACAGCGCAGATAAATCCGTTGTCTCTGCCGAGAATCTCGTTTACTACCGTTCCCTTACCGCTTCCCGCAGGACCTGAAATAATGAATACCATAATTTATTCTTCCTCTTCGCTGTCCTCGGTGTAGTCGCTGTCGTCAGCAAGACGGTTTGATATCGTTTCCGGCTGAGTTGCACTGAGAATTACGTGGTCACTGTCGGTGACTATAATGGCTCTTGTGCGACGGCCGCAGGTAACGTCAATTATTCTGCCGCCCTCACGTGCTTCACTGATAAGTCTTTTCATAGGAGCGGAGTCGGGAGCAACAAGTGCAACCACGCGGTCTGCCGCAACCATATTACCAAAACCTACGTTGATGAATTTCAGTTTTCTACTCCTTACTCGAATTACTCGATGTTCTGC
>JAFYPS010000132.1 GCA_017547395.1 Clostridia bacterium | reverse complement strand
CTTTACCGAAACTGCTCATAGCGGTACAGTTACCGTAAAAGGCGGCGAGCTTGTCCTCAAGGGAGAGTATACTCTTAAGGGCACAACCGAGTTCAAGGAAACCAAGCTCAGCGGCAACGCAAATATCAATGCTTTTGACGGAAGATTTATCGTAAGCAAGGATACTACCGTAGGTTCCGCATTCAATATCGTAGGTTCTGCAGAGCTTTATGCAGGTAAATTCACGTCTATCACAAATGCAAAGAACGTTTATATAGACGGTGCTACCGTTGACAGTATCACGGGCGGCTCCGATAAGTTTGCCTGCGAGGTTGTCAGCGGCAACGTTGGCACAATTATGACTGCGGCTTCATCTGTAAAGGATGCGCAGATTTCGGTAACCGGCGGTGAAATCGACAAGATTATCTTTGCCAACGTTACAAATTCTCTTACATATCTCCTTTACGGTGGAAAGGTTAATGCTTACGACGTTGCAGGCAATAACGTAAAGGGTACACTCCAGATTGACGGCGCCCTCTTTAATGCGGCAGACCTTGGCGTTGCAGCTTCTCTCTTTGAAGTTAACGATAACAAGGTTTACTTCCTTACCGACGGAGGCAAGGGCAACGGTACAAGCGCAACCTCTGCAGGCGGCAGCTTTGCCGATGCATATGCGGCTATCGGTAACTCCGATGCCACAATCGTTATCTGCGGCACATACACTATTCCCGTTGCATTCGTTGCACCCGAGCATAGCGGAAAGATCGTTATCACCTCTGTTTACGACGGAGTTGACTACCGCAAGACAAACAATGCGGAAATTATTATCGCAGGTAACTTCTATTGCGGCGGCGAAACCGAAATTGACTCTGTTGTTATCAACAATCAGAAGAACTACGGTGGTCTCTTCGGTGCATATCACAAGCTCACTATCGGTAGCGACGTTGAGTGTAAATACTCGGGCAAAAACATTACGTATCCGTCTATCGTAGGCGGTACTTATATAGACGTTGACGGCGTATCCGGTGAAGTTGTGATTAACGGCGGTATCTGGCAGAGAATCCGTCTCGGAAACTCTGCGGCAAACGCGAAAAATGCCGACCTTACGCTCACTTTCAATGCAGGTCGCGTTGAAGAATATGTAATTCTCGGTACCAATACAAATCATACGGGTAATCTTACTTTTGTTATGAACGGTGGCGAGATAATTCAGGGTGTATTCGGCACTGCAATGCCTACAGGCGGCGATTACGTTTATGACGGAAGCATGAACATTGTTATAAACGGCGGCACTATCCGTTCAAAGATCGCGCCCAGATACACAACCGAGGGCACTCTTAAGGGCAGTTACAACGTTACTCTTCAGGGCGGAGACTTCTCGCACCTTGTCGACATTATCGGTACAGAGGGAATCAGCGATACTATGACCTCCACTCTCTACGTTAGTGAAAATATCGGACTTGACGCACCCCTTAAGGGAACCTATTCTTTCACAAGCCTTGTAAGAGACAATCCCAACGGTGCAGACCCCTGGCTCTTCTTCCATGACGGATATTACTACTATACCGCTACTGCATCAGGCAAGGGAACTCAGCTTGTAAAGGCTGCAAACCTTGGCGACCTCAAGACCGCTACCGGCGTAACCATCTTCAAGCCTGAAAAGGGACAGTCTTTCTCCTCTCATCTCTGGTCACCTGAAATTCACTACTTCTCAGCAGAGGAGATTGGTGAAGAAAATGCCGGTTGGTATTGCTTTATCAGCTGTCAGCCTGATGAAGCTTATCTTAGCGAGCATAACATTGAAGAACAGGGCTTTGGTCATCAGCGTGCACACGTTCTTAAGTGCCTTGACGGTGACAATCTTATGGGACGTTGGGGCAACCCCATTACAGGCGAAGTAGGCGTTCCTGAAAAACTCAAATTCCCGAACAGCGGACATAACGAAACCGAGTTTACCGGCGGATGCTCCGTAATTACCATCAACGGTGTTAAGTACCTGACGTTTATCAGCGAAATCGGCAGAGAGACTGTCGGCAAGCCTGATATGGATTTCTATCAGACCATTAACATCGTTAAGTTTGATACTCCGTGGGAGGTTGCAGGCGTACCTCAGGTTATCTGCCGTCCCGAATACGATTGGGAAAAAGGCGGTGCATCTTCTACACATCCTCAGGTAGTTGAGGGCGCAACTGCGGTTTACGGCAAAGAAGGCGAAGTATTTATCATTTACTCCGGCAGCGGATATTGGACTACGCTTTATCAGCTCGGTCAGCTTAAGTATATTGGCGGTGCTGACGGAGATCCGATGAACCCTGCAAGCTGGAAGAAGTCTCCCGAGCCGATATTCTCGAAGTCCGATGAACTTAACGGATGCGGACACGCTTCCTACGTAACCGATACTAACGGACAGGGATGGATTTGCTACCATGCATATCCCGGAACTACTACTGCAGACGGACGTAATGCATACGTAGAGCCTTATTACGTAATCGACGGCAACGTTGTTATCGGTAACGGCTCAAAGCATCCCGCTCCGGTAGACACCGTTTATACCTACGGTGTTAACCCCGCTCCTCTTTCCACTAAGGTGAAAGGCTTTGCAAAGACCGAAAAGGTTGCGGCTACAGGCGTAAAGATTGATATGACCGTTAATTCTATGACCGCCTACGTAAACGGCGTTGCAAAGACTCTTGATGCCGCTCCCGTAATCAAGAACAGCCGTACAATGCTTCCCGTACGTTTCGTTGCGGAAAACCTTGGTGCAACTGTTGGTTGGGATGATGCTACAAGAACCGTTTCTATTGAGAGAAGCGACGTTAAGATTGAAATTGTAATCGGCGCTTCTACTGCAAAGATTAACGGCAAGGAAATTGCACTCGACTCTCCCGCGTATATCGAGCCTTCGAACAGCCGCACCTACTTACCCGTACGTGTAGTTGCAGAAAACCTCGGTGCAACCGTTGGTTGGGACGATACCACAAAGACGGCAACACTTGTAAAATAAACAAAAAATTCCTCCGATTGCTCGGAGGAATTTTTTTAATATCATTAAAACAGTCCTGTAATCTTGCCGTCTTCGTCAACGTCGATTTTTTCTGCCGCGGGAACTTTCGGAAGTCCCGGCATAGTCATAATGTCGCCTGTGAGAACAACAAGGAAGCCTGCACCTGCAGAAATCTTAACGTTCTTGATTGTTACAGTAAAGCCTTCGGGTGCGCCGAGCTTTGTCGGGTCATCGGAGAAGGAATACTGTGTCTTTGCAACGCAGATTGGGAGCTTGTCATATCCGAGAGCGGTGAGAGCGTCAATCTGCTTCTTTGCAGCGGGGAGAACGTTAATGCCGTCGCCACCGTAGATGCGCTTAACAACGGTTTCAATCTTGTCTTCAATAGTTCCGTCAAGCTCATATGAGAAGGAGAAGTCGTTAGGCTCTTCGCAAAGTTTAACAACTTCATTTGCAAGCTCAATGCCGCCTTCGCCGCCCTTTGCCCATACGTCGGAGAGAACAACGTTAACGCCGAGTGCGCGGCACTTTTCAATAACGAGTTCAACTTCCTTGTCGGTATCGGTGGGGAAGCGGTTAACTGCAACAACGGAGGGGAGCTTGTATACGTTTTTGATATTTGAAACGTGGCGGAGAAGGTTGGGAAGACCTTTTTCAAGAGCCTCAAGGTTTTCACTGCCGAGTTCCGTCTTTGCGAGACCGCCGTGCATCTTGAGTGCGCGGATAGTAGCGACGATAACTACTGCCGAGGGGTGAAGATCTGCGAGACGGCACTTGATGTCAAGGAACTTTTCAGCACCGAGGTCAGCACCAAATCCTGCTTCTGTAACTGCATAGTCGCCAAGCTTCATTGCAAGCTTTGTGGCGGTAACCGAGTTACAGCCGTGCGCAATGTTTGCGAAAGGACCGCCGTGTACGAGTGCGGGAGTTCCTTCGAGTGTCTGAACGAGGTTAGGCTTGAGCGCATCCTTGAGAAGAGCGGTCATTGCACCCTGTGCATTGAGGTCGCCGCAACGTACGGGTTTGTCGTCGTATGTATAGCCGACAATGATGTTTGCGAGTCGGTTTTTGAGGTCGGTAATTGAGGTTGCAAGACAGAGAACTGCCATAATTTCGGATGCAACGGTGATGTCGTATCCGTCTTCACGCGGAACACCGTTAACCTTGCCGCCAAGGCCGTTGGTGATAAAGCGGAGCTGACGGTCGTTCATATCAACACAGCGCTTCCAGGTGATTTTTCTTACGTCAATGCCAAGCTTGTTGCCCTGATGAATGTGGTTGTCAAGCATAGCAGCAAGGAGGTTGTTAGCCGCGCCTATTGCGTGAAAGTCACCTGTGAAGTGGAGGTTGATATCTTCCATAGGAACGACCTGAGCATATCCGCCGCCTGCAGCACCGCCCTTGACGCCGAAAACAGGTCCGAGCGAGGGCTCACGGAGTGCAACCATAACGTTCTTGCCAATACGGCGAAGACCGTCTGCAAGACCTATTGTGGTGGTGGTTTTACCTTCACCTGCAGGGGTGGGCGTGATGGCGGTAACAAGTATAAGCTTACCGTCCTTTTTGTCACATTCCTTTACGATGGAAAGGTCAACCTTTGCCTTGTATCTTCCGTACTGCTCAAGGTATTTGTCATCAATGCCTGCAGTCTTTGCAATTTCCGCAATGGGTTTCATTACACACTGCTGCGCGATTTCTATGTCGGTTAAGTATGCCATAACGTTCTCCTGTTAAATAAATATATTAAATATATTTTCTTATATTTTAATCTTTTTGTCAAGTGTGAAGTTAAAAAAATATATACAAATTCATATATTGACAAAAAGGAGGAAGCGATATGCTTGACTATACCTGTGAATGTGACTACAAGGTTTTGATGGAAAGTGTCAGAAAGCTTGCGGATAAATATGATTTTTTGAACTTTTCCTATCTCACTGAGAGTGTAATGGGACGCGGAATACCTCTTCTCCGCGTAGGAGAGGGAAAAAAGAACTATTATTATGTCGGAACGCACCACGGTGCAGAGCGGATAACGGGGATGATTCTTTTGAGATTCATATACGAGCTTTGCGAGGTGATAAGGCGCGGCGGAAAAATCGGAGATGTCGACGAAAGATTCTTCCTTAAGCAGAGAAGTTTGTTTTTCATCCCGCAACTCAACGTTGACGGGGCGGATATTTCTGCAAACGGTCCTGACAAAAGCAGTCCGTGGTACAGCCGTCTTGTCGGCATAAACGGCAGCGACGATTTTTCGCGGTGGCAGGCAAATGCGAGAGGCATTGACCTCAATCACAATTACGATGCGGGCTTTGAGGAGTACAAGGAGATTGAAAAAGAACTCGGCATTACAACTTTTGCATCAACGCGCTATTCGGGAGAACGCCCTGAAAGTGAGCCTGAAACCAATGCTCTTTGCGCGTATTTTCGCTTTTTTTCGCCAAGGGCAGTTATAACGTTGCACACGCAGGGGAGAGAAATATATTATACGAGCGGTGGTAGATGTCCTTTAGGAGCAGAGTTTACGGCAAAAAGAATTTCTTGTCTCACGGGATATAAGTTATCAAAGCCGAGCGGTGCCGCTGCTTATGGCGGGCTCACCGACTATTGCATACAAAAACTCGGCATACCGTCGTTTACCGTCGAGTGCGGCAAGGGTGAAAACCCGTTGCCGCCGACCGATATTTACGAAATGTATGCCGAGTTGCGTCGGACTCTGCTTCTGTTTCCGACGATGTGTTAGAGTATAATGCTTGCTATAACAAAATAAGCAAGCAGAGAAAGTGTATCGACAAGCGTAGTGACAAAAGGACTTGCCATAACTGCGGGATCAAGTCCTATCTTGCTTGCCGCGATAGGGAGGCCTGCACCGATAAGCTTGGACAGACAAACTGTTACGATAAGTGTAAGCGATACGATAATTGCTACTAAAACGTCAACGTCGCTTCCGCTTATAAGGCGATCTACGGTCATAATTTTAATAAACATCATAACCGCAAGAGCAACGCTACACAGAATTGCTACGCGAAACTCCTTGTAAAGAACCTTAATTGCGTCTGACAGCTTTATCTCACCAAGCGACAGTGCGCGGATAACCGTAATAGAGCTTTGCGAGCCGCAGTTTCCGCCCGTTCCCATAAGCATGGGGATGAACATTGTCAGCGCTACCTTTGCGGCAAGCGCACTTTCAAACGAGGAGATTATCATTCCCGTAAAGGTTGACGTCAGCATAAGCAGCATAAGCCATGGGATTCTCGAACGGAAAATGTCTATAACCGGCATTTTCAGGTACGGAGTTTCTGCGGGTGTGATTGCCGCCATTACAGCAAAGTCTTCTTCCGTTTCTTCGCGCAGAACCTCGATAGCATCGTCAACCGTGACTATACCGACGAGCATTCCCTGGCTGTCTACTACCGGCAGTGCCAACAAATCGTATTTTGTCAGCGTTCTCGCTACTTCTACGCGGTCGGTGTCTGTTTTGGCAAAAATGACGTTCGTCTGCATCAGTTCACCGATAAGTTTGTCGGTAGGAGCGGTGAGAAGCGTGCGGGCAGAAATTATGCCCTCAAGCTTTTTTGAAGAGTCGGTGATATAACAGGTGTATACGGTTTCCTTATCTATCGCTACCGCGCGGATGTGCGACAGTGCATCGGATACCGTCATTTCTTTTTTTAGGCGGACAAACTCGGTAGTCATTATACTGCCTGCGGTGTCGCTTGCGAACTTTAAAAGTTTGTTGATCTCTGCTCTGTCGGTGGGGGAAGTGTTCTTCAGAATGCGTTTTACTACGCTTGCCGGCATCTCTTCGATAAGGTCTGCCGTGTCGTCGTAAAACAGTTCTGATAAAGTTTCGGACAATTCTTTGTCGCTGAGTGCAAGAATCAGTCTTTCTGCGGAGTTTGAGTCGAACTGTACGAACACTTCACCTGCAATATCTTTCGGGAGCAGTCTGTAAACGGATGCAAGGCTTTTTGGGTAATTCTCCTCAAGTTCTTCGAGAAGTTCTGCAATGTCTGCCGGCTGTTCTTCTGTCAGCATTTTTCTGAGTGCTGACAGATTTTTGTTTTCCCATAATAGCATTGCATCTTTTAAAAGAGTGTCTCTCATATAAAAACCTCCGCTATGCGAGGTATGCTTCTATCTCGTTGCGGCTTGCCGTGGCGCGTCCGCTTATCATTTCGCGGCTGCCGCCGCATTTTCCGCCGAGTGCCTCTCCTATTTCCCGGGAAATAGCTTTGAGGTCGACGGTTTTACTTGCCATACAGAAATTATAAGCCCCGTCGCTGCCCGCAAACACCGCGCAGATTCCGCCGCATTTCGGAAGTGCCGCGTTTACAAGCTCGCGCGCTGCCGCTCCGTCGAGCAGAGGCGCGAAAAAGACAAGGTTTTTGTCTGTGGGAAGAGCGCTCTCTGCAAGAGATTTTGCAAGTTCCTTTTTGAGTGCGCTTATTGCGCCGAGGTTTGCATCGTTCTCGTTTTTCAGCCGTTCAACCGCCTCGCATACCTCGGATTGCTTTGCGGAGAGCAATACCGAGATTTTCTGCACTGCGGAATATCGGTTATGATAGTCTTCAAGCGCCATCATACCGCAAAGAAGATGTATTCGCATACCACCCTTATAATGTGCATAGTCAAGCAGTTTTATTACACCAATCTGTCCGCTTTTTTTAACGTGCGGGGCACAGCAGGCGCAGATATCATATCCCGGATATTCTACAAGACGCAGATTTTCGGTGATATCAAGCTTTGCACGGTATACGATTGATTTTGCCTCTTCTTTGGTGGGGAAAAAGGCATTTGTTTTAAAATCTTTTGTAATTGCTTCGTTTGCAAGACGTTCAACCCGTCTCAGCTGATTTTCACTAAGCGGAATACTTGTGTCGATAGTTACGTCCGTATCACCAAGGTGAAAGCCTACGTTTTCTGCACCGTAAAGGCTATGCAAAAGTCCCGAAACGATATGTTCTCCGCTATGGCACTGCATACGGCAAAATCTTTTTTCAAAATCAAGTCTGCACTTGTATTTCTCATTTTGGTTGAGCGGAGATTTTGCATAGTGCCATATTTCGCCGTCCTTTTCGTGCGTGTCGAAAATTTCGGCATCGCCTATAAAACCGCTGTCTCCAAACTGTCCGCCGCCCTCGGGAAAAAAGGCCGTGCGGTCAAGTCTTATAAGATATATGCCATTGATTTCTTTGCATTCAAGCACGGTGGCTTCAAATTCATTTATAAACGAATCAACGTAATAAAGCTTTTCGGTCATTCTTCAAACTCCGTCTTTTTTTCTTTATTATACTACTTATTGATTAAAAAGCAAATAAAATATTGATTTTGTCACGGAAAATTGGTATAATAAATCATTAAGTATACTAACGAAAGGTTTATTACAGTGAGCGTAAAACAAAGTCATATCAGAAACTTTTCAATAATTGCACATATCGACCACGGCAAGTCTACTCTTGCCGACAGAATTCTTGAGCACACAAGAACCGTTTCTTCAAGAGAAATGGAGTCTCAGCTTCTTGATAATATGGATCTTGAGCGTGAACGCGGAATTACCATCAAAGCGAGAGCAGTATGTATGGACTATACTGCGCCTGACGGAGAGCAGTATACGCTCAACCTCATTGACACCCCCGGCCACGTTGACTTTAACTACGAGGTTTCCCGTAGCCTTAACGCGTGTGACGGTGCTTTGCTTGTCGTCGATGCCACTCAGGGTATCGAGGCGCAAACACTTGCAAATGCTTATCTTGCGGTAGATGCGGATCTTGAGATCGTGCCCGTTATCAATAAAATCGACCTGCCGAGTGCCGATCCCGACAGAGTAAGAAACGAGATTGAGGACGTTATCGGCATTTTGGCAGAAGGGTGTCCTGCGGTTTCCGCAAAGACGGGACTCAATATCGGCGACGTGCTTGACAAGATAGTCAGCGACATTCCCGCGCCCACGGGTGACCCCGACGCTCCCCTCAAGTGTCTTATTTTTGACTCTTACTATGACAGCTATCTTGGCGTTGTGGTATACGTCAGAGTCAAAGAGGGAACTATCCGCGCAGGGCAGAGAATCAAGCTTATGAGTACGGGTGCCGAATTCGACGTTGTTGAAGTCGGAACTATGCAGCCGTTCGGTCTTAAGAAAAAGGACAGCATTTCAGCCGGCGAGGTTGGATATATAACCGCAAGCATTAAATACGTCGGCGATACGCGCGTCGGTGATACAATAACACTTGCAGAAAATCCGGCAAGCGAGCCGCTTCCCGGATTTAAAACCGTACAGCCTATGGTTTATGCGGGTATTTACCCTGCTGACGGTGCACGCTACGGTGACCTTCGCGATGCGCTTGAAAAGCTTCAGCTTAACGATGCAGCACTTACTTTCGAGCCTGAAACGTCTGTTGCACTCGGCTTTGGATTCCGTTGCGGATTCCTCGGACTTCTCCATATGGAGATAATCGAGGAACGTCTTGAAAGAGAGTTTAACCTTGACCTTATCACAACCGCTCCGGGTGTTGTATACAAGATTACAATGCGCGGTGGCGAGGTAAGGATGATAGACAACCCCGCGTCATATCCCTCTCCCGATGAAATCGAAGAGGCTGCAGAGCCTGTTGTAAAAGCAAGCATCATCACGCCCACCGAATACGTCGGAGGAATTATGGAGCTTTGTCAGGACAAACGCGGCGTGTTTATTGATATGAAGTATATCGACCAGACGCGCGCTGAGCTTCATTATATTCTGCCGCTTAACGAAATAATATACGACTTTTTCGATGCACTCAAGAGCCGTAGCCGCGGATATGCTTCGCTTGATTATGAGTTTTCCGAATACGTTGCTTCAAAGCTTGTTCGCCTTGACTTTTTGCTTAACGGCGAGCAGGTAGACGCGCTTTCGTTTATCGTGCACGAAGAAAAGGCGTATGCACGTGCACGCCGTATAGCAGAGAAGCTTAAGGATAACATTCCGCGTCAGCTTTTCGAGGTTCCGATTCAGGCAGCGATAGGTAACAGAATTATCGCGCGCGAAACCGTTAAGGCTATGCGCAAGGACGTGCTTGCAAAGTGCTACGGCGGTGACATTACCCGAAAGAAGAAGCTGCTT
>JAFYPS010000131.1 GCA_017547395.1 Clostridia bacterium | reverse complement strand
TCTCCCCCTTCGCGTTACTCATAACGACACCAAAATCAATAACGTTCTTCTTGACGAAAAAACCCGCAAGGCTCTTTGCGTAATCGACCTTGACACCATAATGCCCGGTTTTTCCGTTACTGATTTCGGTGATTCCATCCGTTTTGGTGCATCTACTGCAGCCGAGGACGAAAAGGACCTTACAAAGGTAAATCTTGACCTTGACCTGTATGAAACGTATGCAAAAGGCTTTATCAACGGCTGCGGCGGCGCGCTCGGCAAAGATGAAATTATGCTTTTCCCCGAGGGTGCAAAAATGATGACACTTGAATGCGGAATGCGCTTTCTTACCGACTATCTTTCGGGTGACACGTATTTTAAAATCGCGTACGAAGATCATAACCTTGACCGTTGCCGCACCCAGTTCAAGCTTGTAACAGAGATGGAAAAGCACTGGGATGAAATGAAAGCAATCGTTGAAAAAATAATATAAAAAAAATAACGCTTCCGAGGAAGCGTTATTTTTTTGAAACTAATTACATAAGGCTGCGGAAAAGTGCCTTGATATCCTCAACACTTGTTTCTCTCGGGTTGCCGGGACGGCAAGCATCTGCATATGCATCAGCTGCGAGTGCATCGATATCCTCTTCCTTAACGATGCCCTTGAGTGTGGTGGGAATACCAACGTCTTCAGCGAGCTTGCGAACTGCCTCAACTGCTGCAGCGCGGTACTCAGCCTGAGTCATCTTGTCAACACCGGTTACACCCATTGCAATCGCGATGTCGCGGTACTTCTCACCGGTGTAATCTGCATTGAATGCCATAACGGTGGGGAGAAGAATTGCACAAGCCTTGCCGTGAGGAGTGTCATAGTATGCGGAGAGAGTGTGAGCCATAGAGTGGTCTACGCCAAGGCCAACGTTGGAGAAGCCCATACCTGCAACGTACTGACCGAGAGCCATACCTTCTCTGCCTTCAGCCTCGTTCTTAACTGCTGCGCGAAGGCTTCTTGCGATAATCTCAATAGCCTTGATGTGGAACATATCGGAAAGCTCCCATGCACCCTTGGTGATGTAGCCTTCAATTGCGTGGGTAAGAGCATCCATACCGGTTGCCGCTGTGAGAGCCGCAGGCATAGTGTTCATCATTTCGGGGTCAACAACCGCAACTACGGGAATGTCGTGAACGTCAACGCAAACGAACTTGCGCTTCTTCTCAACGTCGGTAATTACGTAGTTGATTGTAACCTCTGCAGCAGTACCTGCGGTGGTTGCAACCGCGATTATGGGAGCGCAGGGGTTCTTGGTAGGAGCAACGCCCTCGAGCGAGCGTACGTCTGCATACTCGGGGTTGGTGATGATAATTCCAATAGCCTTGGCAGTATCCATTGCACTGCCGCCACCAATAGCAACGATACAATCTGCGCCGCAAGCCTTGAATGCAGCAACACCGTTCTGAACGTTTTCGATAGTGGGATTTGCCTTTATGTCAGAATAAACGGTATAGGGGATGGACGCAGCATCGAGAAGATCGGTTACCTTGCTTGCAATACCGAACTTGATAAGATCGGGGTCGGTTGCAACAAAAACCTTTTTAAAGCCGCGCGCTCTTATTTCGTCGGGAATAGCCTTGATGGCTCCCGCACCGTGGTAAGAAGTTTCATTAAGTACAAACTTGTTCATGGGAATATCCGTCCTTTCATTATTATGTTTATATTTTAACATAATATTTCAAAAGTTTCAATACAAAATAAAAAATGCTTTCATTGTGAAAGCATTTTTTATTTTTCATTAAGCTTTTCAATTGCACTTTTATAGCCGCCGTTACCGTAATTGAGGCATTTGCTTACTCTGCCTATTGTAGCGGTGCTTACGTCCACCTGCTCGGCGATTTTCTGATAACTCATTCCCTGAGAAAGGAGAATAGCAGTGTCAAGGCGCTGTGCCATATCCTCTACCTCTTTAATCGTGCAGATGTCCTCGAAATATTCGTAGCACTCGTCAACAGTCTCGAGATTCAAAATCGTCTGAAACAGACGGTCTATGGAAGGATTGCGAAATTTCTTCATATCTTTCTCTCCTTTGCTTTACCATATTACCACTTTAATTCGCTAAAGTCAAGCGATTGGTTAAATATTTTAATAAAAGATTAAATTTGCGCTTCCTGTTTTTTTGTCGAATATGTGAAAGTTTCCTCATTAACCTTGCTAAATAGTTCAATATGGTGTAAAATATAAAAAAACGAAGGAGAAAGGCATATGTTCGGGTACGTACGTGCGGCACGCGAGGAACTCAAGGTTCGTGAAGATATACTTTACCGCGCGGCGTATTGCGGTCTTTGCAAAGAAATGGGCAGATGCACGGGTCAATGCTCGAGGCTTGCACTTTCGTACGATATGGTCTTTCTCTACACCGTGCGTATGGCACTGCTCGGACGGTCGCCGACCGTCAAAAAAGGCAGGTGCCTTGTGCATCCCTTTAAAAAAAGGCAGTACGTTGCAAGCGACAGCGAGCTTGAATATGCGGCAAAAATTTCGGCACTGCTTACCCACGGCAAAGTCTGCGATGACGTTGCCGACGAAAAGGGTATAAAGCGTTTTGTGTGCAAAGTGCTGTCGGTTTTTACTAAAAATGCAAAAAAGCGCGCGGGACTTGACGGTCTGTACAGCGACATAGAAAAAAGACTTTCGGAGCTTTCGGATATCGAAAAAGAAAGGCAAAAAAGCGTTGATGCGCCCGCCGAAATTTTCGGCAAACTGCTCGGCGACGTTTTTGCATACGGCATAACGGGAGAAAATGAAAAAATCGCGTATGAAATCGGCTTCCGTACGGGAAGATGGATATATGCGACCGATGCCGCAGACGATATCGGTGAGGATATGAAAAAAGGCGCGTACAACCCGTTTTTACTGCTCTACGGTGAAATTGACGACGATACGCGCAGACTTGTTGCCATAGCAGCCGCAAACGACCTTTCTCTTGCAAGCGCCGCTTTCGACCTTGCAAGCCAAAATATTTTTACTCCGATAATTGAAAACATCCTGAACGTCGGAATGCCCGAGGCGGCAAAAAAAGCAATTTACAAGGAGAAAAACGTTGAATAAAAACCCATATGAAATACTCGGCGTGAGCGAAAGCGCTACCGATGACGAAATAAAGGAAGCCTATCGCAAGCTTGCAAAAAAATATCATCCCGACCGCTACATCGATGAAGGACTTAAAGAAATGGCTACCGAAAAGATGCAGCAAATCAACGAAGCATACGACCTCATCAAGGATATGCGCGCGGGCAAGAGTGCGGGCACAGGCTACAGTACGGGCACTACGGCAAACAGTAATTTCGCGGCTATCCGCACAATGATAAACAACGGTCAATATTCTGCCGCCGAAGAGGCACTTGACAAAGTGCCTGCCGACAAGCGCGATGCCGAGTGGAACTTTTTGCGCGGATGCGTGCTTCTCCGCCGCGGTTGGTATCACGACGCTACCAAGCATTTTGACACCGCGTGCAGAATGGACCCGTACAATCAGGAATACCGTCAGGCACGTCTGCGCATGGAGAGTATGGCAAATCAAAGTACGGGCGGTACGAATATGACTGTGTGCGACAGCACGGGATGTGACTGTTGCTGCGACCTTATCTGCCTCGACTCGCTTTGCGAATGCTGCGGCGGCGACATTATTCCCTGCTGCTGATGAAAAATACAAAGAAACTTGCCCTTGCGGCTATTATGAGCGCACTTGGAACGGTAACGATGTACCTTGGCAGCGTCTTTGAAATCCTCGACCTTTCAACCGCGGCAATCGCCTCTATGTGCGTTCTCCTCATCCTCGTTGAAACGGGTGCAAAATATGCCTGGCTCACCTTTGCGGTGACGGGAGTTTTATCAATGATTATTCTGCCCGTAAAAACTGCAGGTATAATTTTTATCGGCTTTTTCGGCTTTTATCCGATGGCAAAAGCATTTTTTGAGCAAAAATTTCGCGGTTGGCGATGCCTTATGCTCAAAATTCTGCTGCTCAACGCCTCGGTAATGCTTATGCTGCTTGCGCTCCGCTACGTAATGACAGAGGCACTGTGGTTTGAAATAATGACGCTTATCCTTGCAAACGTAGTTTTCATTGTGTACGATTACGCGCTCACAAAACTGCTTTGCGCTTACGTTTTCGTCTGGAGAAAAAAACTACGAATATTCAAATAAAAAGGACTGCAAAAACAAAGTTTTTTGCAGTCTTTTTTTAGGGGATAGGAAAAAATGTTTGGAATGCGCAAATATCCGCCTGTGAGGCGTACCTGTGTACGTCGAGGGCGGATTTTGCGTATAGCAAAAAAGAGATTTTTAAGAAAAACTCGAAAAATCGAGTTTTTCTTTCCTTATTTCGAAAAGTTTTGCAATGTGAAAACCTAATATATTTAATATTCTCTCTTTTTTGCGGTCCGGACTTTTTTTACATCCCATTTTACAGTTGTGATAGCTTGTAAAGGCAAGGCTCAAGTGCAACTCCGTCACGGTTTGGAGTATCGTATTTTTCGGACACGGCAATTACGTCGCGTACAAACGCGCTTGCAGCAGATGCCGAGGCGGCAAACGCCCCGCCCGAAAGCAGTTTGCCAAGCAGAACGCTTGCAAACAGATCGCCCGTGCCCGGATAAGAGGAGCCAACGTGTCTAAGGCTTACCGAAAAAGTAGACTTGTCCAGCGAATGCTCTGTCATATCTCTGCCGACAGTCATTACGTTCTTACCGTTATCCGTTACAATTCCCGTTATTGCAATACGCTTTGCTCCAAACTCCGAAAGCATGTCAAGCAGCATATCAAGATACTCGCGAAGCTCGTCTTTATTCATCTTCGACGTGTCCTTATACTCCTTGTCACAAAGCATACACGCCTCGGTGAGATTTGGCACGATGACGTCTCCGAGAGTGCAAAGGTGGCGCATCCTTCCTACAAGCTCGTTTGTGCAGGAGGAATAAAGCACACCGTCATCTCCGAAAACGGGGTCGACCAAAACAAGCGCACCGTTCTTTTTGAATTTTGTTATAAATTCCTCTATAATGCCGCACTGCTCCTCACCCGAAAGAAATCCGGTATAGACGGCATCGGGTGAAACCCCGATAGACTCCCAATGCTCGGCAATAGGGAGAATCGAACGGCTCATATCCTCAAAATAAAAATCCTCAAATCCGCCCGTGTGCGTCGATAAAAGCGCCGTAGGCACGGGGAGCACCTGAATTCCCATAGCGGACAGCGAAGGAATAACTACCGTCAGTGCGCATCTTCCGAACGCAGACAGATCGTGAAGTGCCGCAACGCGCTTAATTCTGTTTTTTGCCATAGCCATTCCTCCTTTTGCATATTTAGTATATTATACACTACGTCGTATGCATTTTGCAAGAATAAGTTTTCCTTCTTTCAATTAAATTCCCCTCATTTACTTGACATAAGAGGAAAAAACCCTTATAATAGAATTGTGTAAATATACACAAATTTTGTATCAGCGAAATTTGTATTCTTACATATTATTACAAGGAGGTACACTGCAGTGGGAATTTACATTGCAGTCGGTGCCGTTGCCTTGGTTATAGGTTTGCTGCTTGGCGCAGTAATAGGAAATCTTTACCGCCGTCGCGTTGCCGAAAAAGAAATCGGCAGTGCAGAGGAACAGGCTGCGAAAATTGTCGAAGACGCTATAAAAGCGGCTGAAAGCAAGAAAAAGGAAGCCCTTCTTGAGGCAAAAGAGGAAATTCTCCGTAACCGTACGGAAGTTGAGAATGACCTCAAGGAACGCCGCAAAGAAGTTTCCAGACTCGAACGCAGAGTTCAGCAAAAAGAAGAGTCCCTTGACTCAAAGACCGATGCTCTTGAGAAAAAGAACGAACTTCTCGACCAGAAAATCAAGGAAACAGAATCTCTCCGCGACGAAATTCAGAAAACGCTTGATTCTCAGTTTGCAATGCTTGAAAGAATTGCAGGCTTTACAAAAGAACAGGCAAAGGATGAACTTCTCTCTCGCGTAGAAACGGCACTGGCGCACGAAAAAGCTCTTAAAATCGCACAGTATGACGAACAGTTCAGAGAAGAGGCTGACGAAAAAGCCAAGAATCTTCTCTCCCTCGCAATTCAGCGCTGTGCAGCTGACCACGTCAGCGAAATTACAATTTCTACCGTTCATCTCCCCAATGAGGATATGAAGGGCAGAATTATCGGTCGCGAAGGACGTAACATCCGCGCTATCGAAACCCTTACGGGTGTTGACCTCATTATTGACGACACACCCGAAGCAATCACAGTATCCTGCTTTGAGCCGGTACGCCGTGAAATTGCAAGACTTACTCTTGAAAAACTTATC
>JAFYPS010000130.1 GCA_017547395.1 Clostridia bacterium | reverse complement strand
GAATTCTTTTTGAATACGGCGAAGAAAAGTTTGCAAGACACATTGCTGCAAACATTGTGAAAAGGCGTGCGGAAAAACCTATAGAAACCACGCTTGAGCTTGCAGAACTTATAAAAGCTTCGATGCCGAAGGCGGCGCGCGAGGGTGGTCACCATCCTGCTAAACGTTCATTTCAGGCAATAAGAATCGAAGTTAACTCTGAACTTGCCGGCATACCGCCTGTGATAGATGCAGCGGTATCACATATGGCGGAAGGCGGAAGAATAGCGATAATAACATTCCATTCGCTTGAAGACAGAATTGTAAAGCAAAAATTCGCTTCACTTGCGGAAGGGTGCATATGCCCTAAAACACTTCCGGTCTGCATATGCAACAACAAACCTAAAGTAAAACTTGTCAGCCGCAAACCGATTGTGGCGTGCGAAGAAGAACTTGAGATAAATCCGCGTTCGAGAAGCGCAAAGCTTCGCGTTGCGGAAAAACTATAACACGGGGGATAAAAATGAACGTACAGGCAATGAGCACATTCAAAAACGGCACTACCGTAAGAGATGTCCTTGTAGCAAAGGCAATTCAGAATGGTTATAATCCTTATTGCAGAAGTACTGACGCAAATGCAAGAAAAATTACAGAGGAAATGCGTGTAAAGGCGCAGAATATCCGCGTGCCTTCAAGCAATACGCCCTGCAATAAAGTGAATAAGCCTCCTGTACGCGAAGTCAAGGCGATGCCTCGCGAGCGCAATGTACGTGCGCACAGAGAAGTGATATCGATTGAGAACTTTGAACTTGTAAGAAGAAAGAGCCCGGCTCTTTCTCTCGGAATGCTTGTTTCTGTTATGGTCAGCGCTATCGTGCTTGCCATGGTAGTTTACAGCGGTTCGCTTATTAACGAAAAATCCCGCGAATTTTCTGATATAAGTTATTCTATATCGGTTCTCGAGGAAGAAAACAAGGCGCTCACGCTTGAACTTGCTAAAAAGAATGACCTTGTTGTTATTGAGGATATTGCAAAAAATGACCTTGGTATGATAAAGGTTGCAGAGGCAGAGCAGAGATATGCAAATCTCGGTGCTGAGAACAGTGTAAATACATACGAAACTGCAGAAGAAGATAATACGGTAACTATGTATTTGCTCAACACTTTTGGAGAAAAGATAGGTGACTTTTTAGAATATCTTGACTAATGCCGAATATTATTATATAAAACGGTAGAATGGAGAAACTGTATGGCGCAAAGAAATGTGAACAGTATAACCGCAAAACGCGGCATTATATTGCTCGCGTTTTTTGCGCTTTTTGCGGCTTTTTTGGCATTCGTTGTTTTCAGAATGCAGGTTTTTGAATATGAAGAGTACCAGGAGAAGGTAATAGAGCAGATAACGGTTGAAAATACCGTTGCAGCAGAGCGAGGCACGATTTTTGATCGTAGTGGAAACGTTATCGCGACAAACCAGACGACCTGGCGCGTTTTTATTTCTCCGCTTGACATTCAGAATGCGATGCATTCTTCAGCGATAGAGCGCGCGCTTTATCGTGTCAGGTACGGAGAAACTCTTGCGGTTTCTCTTGTGGGAGAACGTCAGGATGAACTTATTGCAAACGGACTTTCGGAAATTCTTGATGTAGATGCCGATCTTATTCTTGAAAAAGCGGCTAAAGTAGGCCGCCGCGACGAAACTATCAAGAAAAACGTAGATAAAGAAACGGCTGACAAGGTTCTTGAATTTATTGATAAATACGGACTTTCAAGGCAGATACATCTTGAAGCTACCAATAAGCGATACTATACCTATGGTAATATGGCGGCACAGACAATAGGCTTTACGGGTGCAGACGGTCAGGGACTCTACGGACTTGAGTATATGTACAACGAAGAGCTTACGGGTGTCGAAGGTAAGTATATAATTGCTCAGGATGCACGTGGCAACGAAATGGCGTATGACTATGAAAGCTATATTGAGCCTATAGACGGCTATGATATGATAACAACGCTCGACGAGCGGGTTCAGCACGAACTCGATTTGCAGGTAGCGGCGACTGTTGAGGATAATGCACCTTTAAACAGAGCGGTGGGCATAGCAATGAACCCTAAAACAGGTGCAATTTATGCGATATCCATTCAGCCTGACTTTGACCTCAACAATCCGTACGTTCTCGACTATCTTTCCGAAGAAATGCTTAAAGCAAGCGGCTTCGAGAGCGGTAGCGATGAATATAATACACTTTTAACGCAGCTCAGACAAAGAATGTGGAGTAACAAGGCAACCACCGAACTTTATGAGCCCGGATCCACTTTCAAGCCGATTACGACAGCTATGGCACTTGAAGAAGGAGTCGTTACACCGACTGAACAGTTTACGTGCGTAGGTGTATTGAACGTAGGCGGCTGGGGAATTCACTGTCACGTTACCCGCGGTCACGGCAGAGTTACGTTTGCGCGTGGACTTCAGCAGTCATGTAACCCCGTGCTTATGACAATAGCGGCACGAGTAGGTGCAGAAAAGTTTTACGATTATTTTGAATCCTTCGGGTACCTTGAAAAAAGCGGAGTGGATCTCCCGGGCGAAGCTCAGACAATCTTCTTTAAAAAAGAAGCAATGGGAGCGGCCGACCTTGCGGTTGCATCGTTCGGTCAGCGTTTTAAAGTAAATCCGATATCTCAGCTTACGGCAATAAGCGTTATTGCAAACGGAGGATATCTTGTAACACCTCATTTGCTTGATAAATTTGTTGACGACGAAGGCACTGTTATATATGAGTATGATACGGAGCCGAAACGTCAGGTAATCAGCACAGAAACTGCTACGACAATTACCGAGATACTCGAAGCGGGTGTTTCCGGTGATGGCGGCGCAAAAAACGCATATGTCAAAGGTTATAAAGTAGCAGCCAAGACAGGTACGTCTGAAAAATTCGATGATCCTGACAGTGAAATGCGTATAAGCTCGACTGTTGCTTATGCACCTGCCGAAGACCCGCAGATTGCGGTAATTATAGTAGTTGATGAACCAACGGGTGAAACCGTTTATGGAAGCCGCGTTGCAGCTCCGTACGTAGCGAGATTTCTTGAGAATATTCTCCCATATCTTGGCGTTGAGCCATCGTATACGGATGAAGAACTTGCTACGCTTCAGGCATCGGTTCCGCGTTATATAGGCAGCGACGTCGCAACCGCCAAGACGGAGATAGGTAAACTCGGACTTAGAGTCGAAGTTGTCGGAAACGGCGATACCGTAACTGCTCAGGTGCCTTCGCGCGGCACGAAAGTTTCAAAGGAAAACGGTAAAGTTATTCTTTATACAGAAAATGCAGATCCCGAAAGCAGAACCGTAAAAGTTCCCGAGGTTCTCGGAATGACGGCGGCAGATGCCAACGTGAAACTCGTAAACGAGG
>JAFYPS010000129.1 GCA_017547395.1 Clostridia bacterium | reverse complement strand
TGCCGCGCTTGACTCCTTCCATCGACTCGCCTTCGTATACGTTGCCGATATAGTACGTTCCCGTGCTCTTCGAATAGTCAACCATACTCGGGCGGACAAACATTTCTCTTGTCTTAACGGGAACTATCTGTGCCGCAGGGGAGGAGGACGAGCCTTTTACAAGCTCAAGCTTCTCACCTGACACTTTGTCCATTAAATATATGCTGAAAGCAGTTCGCTCTTTCTGGCTGCTCCAGCCTTTTTCGTTGTAGGAAACCAAAAACTGATTTTCGTTTATCGGATAAGGGTACTGGTATATAGCACCGCTCTGACCGTATTTATCGACGTTGTCATTGGTAGTTGTTGCACTGTCGGGAAACGGGAAGAAAACTGCTTCTTTTTCGTCACGTCCTTTTGATACGTCGACGTAGCAGAGCTTGCCTGCCTGATAGGTGTGGTGACCTGTCGCTATTGAGAGATAAAGCGAGCTTTCTCCCGGAATACTTCTCGTATGCATAAGCGTTGTCGGAAAGTTTGAGTTGTTGCCGTAAAGCTCGGTCTGGTTTGTACCGTCGGGGTTCATCTGGAAAAGTCCCTGTATGAACATCTGCGTGCGGTCATTGTAGTCCCAGCGGGTGTAGATAACTCTGCCGTCGTTTGTAAGTGTCGGATAGGTGGTATGAACCTGATCGTATCCGAGGCGCACAATATTTTTTCCGTCGGCACTCATCTTATAGATGTTTGAAACGGGAGTTATCCAGCAGTCAACTGTCTGGATGGCTCTTGTCGAGTTAAAGAGGATTTCGCCGTTTGGGAGGTAGATGCATTCTATATCCGCAACGCCTGAGCCAAAGGTAAGCTGACGGCAGTTTCCGTTGGCAAGGTCCATTTCATAGATGTGAAAGTCGTCGGTTTTTTCCTTTTTCCAGGAGAAAACTATTTTTTTACCGTCTTTTGAAACGTCGGGGTCGCGTATGCAGCCTGACGGGGACTGGAGCAGTTCCTTTTCGGTCACTTTTACCTTTTCGCCTTCGGCGGATAGCGTAATAAGAGTCAGTTTTGAACCGGGGAAGAAGTTTGACTCGGTTCCGACATCCGTCGCCGCTTCATTTGTGGATTCCTCATACAGTGCCTCGGTATATGCATAGTGCGAACCGCCGAGCGGCTTGTGATATGCAACTGCAAAGGTTGTCGAAGTTTCCATAAGGTCGTATAAAAGGTCGCTTCCGTCAAGGTAGGTCACGGTTTCGCTGTCTGCTGCAAGGGTGTTTGGTGCTGTGTAAATCACCGCGGAGGCTATTAATGCCATGCAAAACAGGCAAAGCAGCGTCAGTAAAGCTGTTTTTTTCATAATATCCTCCTTAACTGATTTTCAGTACCGAGGAAACGGGCTTTCCGCTTGCCTCGTCAAAGAATGCTACCGTGTAGTAGCCGCCCTCCGGCAGAACAATACCTTCACCGAACGTGATGAGCGATAGGGAATTCAGGTTCATAGCGGGGAGCAGGGTATCGCAGTAGAAAACCTGCGTTCCTTTACCGTTGTATACGCTAAGCGCCATAATCACTCTGTCCGACGCGAATTCATTCTGGTAACGGACGGACATTGATTTTAACTGCATACCGCCTATATAGGTGTTGCAGAATTCTTCACCGTTCTTTGTTCCCATAATTTGCTCCGCGCCGTAATATTCGCCCTCGTCACCGATCGAGCGGACGTAGTCCGCAAGGTTTTTTACTTCGGTATCGCTGAGTTTCTTTGCAAAGTGTCGGATAACCTCTTCTACGGTATTGAACTCGCCGTTATGCAGATAGGGCGCGGTGCGCCATACTTCAATTAGTGTGGGGGTATCAAAGTTTCCGTCTTCGCGTTCAAGTTTGGAAGTGCCGACGTCGTGCTTCTTCATATCCGTGTAAAGCGGTGCGGGGTGGCAGGACGCGCAGTTTTTATCAAACAGTGCTTCGCCGCTCTTTGCCGATTCGCTGAGCATTCCGTCGCGCGAAAGCGCGGGAGAGGGAATCGGAGAAAGGCTCTTCAGATATTCGTCGATATAGGAAAGTTCCAGCGAAGAAAGAGTATTGAATTGAATGAATTTCATTCCCGCGGCGACGGCTGTTTCAGCATCCTTGCGTATGCCTGTTATCATAACGGGCGGGGTGCGGTGTGAATAGAGCATAGACTTTGCGGATTTGCCGTTTCCGAGTCCGTCGTTGAGGTTGTCCCAGTTAAAGCCGTCGACTATGGCGTCGGGGTGACAGGAGTTGCAGGACTGCCATCTTTGATAGCAGTTGTTTGCATCGCTCCAGAGAATCTGACCCTTGCGCACTTCGCTTGGCGCAGGCTGGGCGGCAACGGCAATGCGGCTTACAGTATTGGTTCTGAGGTCCACTATGTCCACGGTGCCGTCAAAATACGTTCCGCAGTAGAGCAGTCCGTTCTTTTCGGTGACGGCTCTTACTCCTTTGCCAACGCTTATACGCGTTCTGCATCCGTCAAGGAAGGGAAGGTAGTTTACGATATCGTCAAGCGACTCTATAGAGATGCTTCTTGACATATTTTTCACCGCGTTTGCTTTCTGTTGCATTGCGGGAATATCGATTTTCATTATCTCGTCAAGACCCGACAGTGCAACGCAAAGATATCTTCCGTCGCCTGAAACGGTTATGCCCCACGGATTTGCCGCACCGTCGTCAACCTCGTCTAAAAGGCATGTGTATGACACCTTTTTGTAGTAGGTGTCAATCACAGAAAAGCCGTTGGTATTAATCCAGCCGCGGTCAAGCTGAGTTGTGGGATATGCATATCTTCCTATGACGTGCGAGAGGTAAACGGTTTTGCCGTCGGGCGAAGCGCAGATATCCTTTACGCCCGATGCGCCGTTTACAAGCGGAATGCTTTCGGTGACGCTGTCGCTTGTACGGGAAATCACAATGACGTTTGCGCTTACAACGCTTTCGCTCATACTTTCGTCAGGCAGATGGCAGGCAACGTAAATATCACTGCCTGCTGCTACTGCCGCGATCGGCTCTCTTGCATCAATTTCAATAGTCTTGACAAGCTGCATTTTTTCAAGATCTATTACCGAAACGGTGTTTGAAAAACGGTTTGTCACGTAGCCCTTGCCACCTGTGATAGCCATATCGGTAGGAGTGTGACCTGCATCGCATGAAGAAAGCACCTCAAGGTCGGCAGAAAGTTTTACCACTCTGCCGCAAAGACCGCCCTCAAGCGAATATACGTCCTTGCCGTCGGTGATTACCGAGTTTACAGCAGCATTTGCCGAATACTTGCCTTGCTTTGCGCCGTTTGGTGCGAGTTTGTATACGTTCATACCCGTTTCGTCGGAAACGTATATGCTTTCACCGAGAAGTGTAATACCGTTTACAGACGTGTATGCCGAGGAGTCGGCATCGGCACTCTTTGTTGCGGTTGCGATTATCTCGGTACCCGAAACGTCTGAGCGTTTGTATCCGCTTACAACTTTGCGTATAAGAGTCAGTGCATCGGCAAGATTTACCTTTCCGTCGCCTGTAACGTCGGCGGTGGCGGTGCCGGCCGCAAGCAGAGAAATCAGTTTTTCCGCATCCGAAAGAGTAACAGTACCGTCACCTGTAACGTCGCCGTTATTCACTTTTGAATCTGCCGGTGCCGTATACGAGTCTTTGTAAACGGTTGCGGCTGCTACCGTAGCAAGGATTATAGCTATTATAGCAATTGAAAGAAGCCGTGTTCTTAGGGTACGGTTTTTCATTTTGTTCTCCTTAACTGTATGTGTGTATAGAGTCTCCGCCGAACATCCCGACAAAGAAAAGTGTAATAATTTCAAAAGCAAAAGCGAGAATAACAAATATCTCTGCATATTTTCCAAGCGCATTATGGCGGCGGAAGTGCAGATAAACCGCAAGCGAAAGCATAGTTACAAGCGACCACGCCTCTTTTAAATCCCAGGACCAGAAGTGACCCCAGCAGGAATTTGCCCATAGTGCGCCGAGCAGCATACCGAGCGTCATAAACGGAAACGCGGTGACTACAAGGTCATATATGCCGCGGCGGTACTGCCTGAGCTGATTCTTTTTAAACGGGAGCATTATGCAGAGTATTGCCGCAATAGCGACAAGCGAGTAGGATATCATATACGAGAATACGTGCGGAATGAAATATCCCGACTGCAAAGCAGGCGGAAAGCTCCAGACAGAATTCTGCACCATAAAGAACACGCCCGTCATCAGCACGCCCTGAGTTGCGATAAAGTATTTTTTCATAAAACCGCCTCCGCGCATATATCTTACGTAAAGATATGCAGGCGCAAATACAACCGCTAAAAACGTGAGAACCTGATACATACTCACAAAAGGCATATAACCGTTTGCAAGATAGTTGTTTATAACGATTGCTCCGCTAAGCGTAATGCCGATGCACCAAAGAACGTGCGATGCTTTTTCAGAAACCGTATTTTTTAAGAAAGACAGTGTAAATGCACTGTAGTAGATAATTGCCGCAGAAAGACAAAGCGTGCGAAGTAATACTGTACTCAACGTTCTCCCTCCTTTTTACGAAGGAATGACATTGAAAACACACCGAGGACCGTGAGGATAATTCCCGACGTTGAAAGAATTTCTCCGGGATCGCGCTTGAAGGTAAGCGATACCTCGTCATATCCGTACAGTCCGTTTCGGGACACCGACATAAGATAGATTTTCCAGCCGTTTACGTATATCGGGTGATTTACGGTAAGGCTTCTTTCGATCTCGTTTTGTCCGTCAAGAATGCCGAGAGTTGCTTCATAGTGCTTGACGTTTTCGGTACCGTCATAGTATTCGGTTACAAAGTCGGTTACGCGAAAGTTGAAGCCAAGATCGATTATGCCGCCGTCTTTCGCAGGTATGCGGTTATAGTATCCGCTCGGAATTTCGGCACCGTCGTTGTACATCTCACCCTGAACGCCCTGCGTGAGGGATGCAACGCTTGGCGGCGAAACCGTAACGGAGTAGCCGAAAATGGCATAGATAAGGCATCCGACAAGGAAAAACAGAATGCCCGCGTGCGTCAGGTAAAAGCCGATTGAATAAAAAGTAGCGTTAGGGTTATATGCAATTACGGAAACTGCGAGAAAAACCGCAAAAACAGTAAGCGCGGCGGCTGAATATCCGCCTTGCAATATCCCGTTGTTTTTTGTCGAGGCAAGCACGGTAAGTATAAAAAAGGCAAGGCAGACACCCGCAAGAGCGAGGTAAAGAATTAACGATAATTTCTTTGACATAGCCTTTTTCCTTTCCTATTTTATATAATAATTTTACCATTGTACACTTTTTTTGTCAACTATATGTTAATGTGAATTCACGGACAAAAAAACAGACGGCTTTTGCCGTCTGTTTTTTGTTAATCTTTAGGTTTAGGCGGGAACTCGCCGTTTTCTTCGCGTTCGATTTCTTCGGCAATCTTTTCAGCCGTTTCCTCAAATCTGCGGATACGCTCCGCATCCTCGTTATCACGGCGCTTTTTAGCCTCTGCATTCTCAAATTCAGAACGCTTTGCACGTTCGCTCTTGAGAGCTTCAATCTCCTCAACGGAGGGGTTTTCGCTCGCCATAGCCGCTTCAAACTGATCTTCTTCCATAATCTCATTCTTGAAGAGGAAGGAGGCAACAAAATGGAGTTTATCCATATTGTCTTTCAGGATCTGCTCAACCTTTGCATACGCGTCCTTGACAATGCGCTGAATTTCTTCGTCAATGTCATATGCGGTCTTGTCGGAGTAATTCTGCGAGGTGGAGAAATCTCTGCCGAGGAACACGCTTGAGTGGTCGGTGCCGTAAACGATCGGACCGAGCTTGTCGCTCATACCGTAGCGCATTACCATACTGCGCGCGATAGACGTTGCACGCTCGATGTCGTTGGATGCACCTGTCGAAATGTCGCCCATAATAAGCGCCTCAGCACATCTGCCGCCGAGGAGGGTAACGATTTCTGCCTCCATATCGCCCTTTGACTTGTATGAGCGGTCTTCTTTGGGAAGAGAGAGGGTATATCCGCCAGCCATACCCGCGGGGATGATAGAAATCTGGTGAACGCTTTCGTCAGGCTGAATAATCTTTGTTGCGATAGCGTGTCCTGCCTCGTGATAAGCGGTGAGTTTCTTTTCCTTGTCGGAAATCTTTTTCGATTTTTTCTGCGGACCGACGATAATCTTGGTAAATGCATCTTCGATATCATTCATACCGATAAGGCTCTTTTTGCGGCGAGCCGCAAGGAGAGCCGCCTCGTTAAGGAGGTTTGCAAGGTCCGCACCCGTAAATCCAACGGTGGATTTTGCAATAGTGGAGAAATCAACGTCGCTTTCAAAGGGTTTATTTCTTGCATGGACGTTGAGGATTGCTTCACGGCCCTTGATGTCGGGATAGTTTACTGTAATCTGACGGTCAAAACGGCCGGGACGGAGAAGTGCGGGGTCAAGGATGTCGGCACGGTTTGTGGCCGCGATAACAATGATACCGCTACCGTTGCCAAAGCCGTCCATCTCAACGAGAAGCTGATTTAAGGTCTGCTCGCGCTCGTCATGGCCGCCGCCAAGACCTGTGCCGCGCTGACGGCCTACGGCATCGATTTCGTCGATGAATACGATAGAAGCGGGATGGCGGCGCGCCGTTTCAAACAAGTCGCGTACACGTGATGCGCCGACGCCGACGTACATTTCTACAAAGTCGGAGCCCGAAATCGAGTAGAAGGGAACGTTTGCTTCACCTGCGACAGCCTTTGCAAGCAGAGTTTTACCGGTACCGGGAGGGCCCATAAGGAGAACACCGTGCGGAATCTTTGCGCCGAGCTTTTCAAACTCCTTGGGGTTCTTGAGAAATTCAACAACCTCCTCGAGTTCTTCCTTTTCTTCATCTGCGCCCGCAACGTCTTTAAAGGTAACGCGGTTCTTTTCGTCAGAACCGAGCTTTACTCGAGCTTTGCCAAAGGAGGCAATTTTGCCGCCTCCGCCACCCATCTGGCGACCCATATAAATCCAGAAACCTATCATCAATACGGAAATGATGATGTAGGGGAGGAAGCTTACCCACCACGGGAGAGGCTCTGATGCGGGCATATCATAGTCGTCGAGAATGCCGCTTTCAATCTGCTCGTCGAGCATGGGTTTTATATCGTTTAAGAAGTATGCGGGGTCGCGGAGGTAGTACGAAAGTTCTTTGTTCTTCGTCTTGCCGTTAGGAAGCTTAACCTCCTCGTGCAAGGTGAGTGTGAGCAGATTGCTTTCGTTTATTTCAAAATATTTTACCTGCTCTTTTTCAAAGAATTCAACTATGTCACTGTAAACGGTCTTCTCTTCTTTACCTGTAAAATTCAGAAAATTCGAGCCGATGATAAGCAGTACGGCGAACACAAGTATATAGGAAAGAATGACCTTGAAATTTTTGTTCATTTAGTGGTAACCAAGCCTTTCCGCACGGAAAAATAGAAGTGCTTTAAAGTATTATGTCCAAAAAGGAGAATTATTTCTCATAAACCTCGGGTTTGAGTACGCCGACGAAGGGAAGTGCGCGGTACATTTCCGCGTAGTCGAGTCCGTAGCCTACTACAAACTCGTCGGGAACCTCTTTGCCGCAATAATCGGGTGTGAAATCAACCTCGCGGCGGGAGGGCTTGTCAAGCATGGTACAGGCGCGGACACTCTTCGCACCCTTTTGCTTGAGGTATTCGCAGAGGTAAGAGAGGGTTCGACCGCTGTCGATGATATCCTCGATGATGATAATATCACATTCCGTGATATTATTTCTCTGCCAGTCAAGAATGATTTTGACGCTTCCGGAGGTTTTTGTGCCGCTGCCGTATGACGAAACCTTCATAAGCTCTATTTCGGGGTTGGACTTAACCTTTTTCATAAGGTCGGCGAGAAAAGGAACGGAACCCTTTAAAATTCCGAGAAGCACGAGATGGTCGCTCTTTCCTGCGTAGTCACGGTCGATTTCAGCCGCAAGCCTTGTGGTAATCTCGTCAATTTCCTGCTCGCTTACGAGTACCTTTAAAATATCATTGTTCATAACGTCAAATTCTCCTTGGTCAATAAATAGATACAGTTTTCGCCGCCTTTTGTAAAAGCCTTGTCGGCTATGGCGGGGAGATTGGTGTATATAATTTCATCATCGCACGTCAGGAAAAACAACCCGTCCTTTTCGCTTTGGCAGAGTTTTTTATCCGAAATCATACGTTTGATTTTGTGGGTTTTGCCCTTTTGGCGGATAGTGTCGCCGTCTTTGCGGGAGCGAAGCACAAGGTTTCCGCATAGGGCATCGGCTTTAAGCGGCACACTGCCGCAAAGCTTTTCTTTTGAAAGAAGTACTTCGGTTTTTGTAGGAAGAACCGTTTTTTCACCGATTTTTATCGGCAGTGAGAAAATAGAGGCACTTTCTTTTTTTGCAAAACGCAGTATCCCGCGCTCGCATATCGCATCACAACCGTGAAGCGATAGGGAAAAGTTCTCTTTTCCGATATGCAGCATATTGCATATCGCATCTATATGGGTTTCTTCAAGCGATGAAAAGCCACTGTTATTATACAGCCTTTTTATAACTCTTGGAAGCATCGCCCTGTGAAGGTTTTGTGCTTTTTTTGTGTGCATCGCACCGTTAAATACAACTTCACCGTACACTTTGTCAGCTTCTGCATTCAGGTACTCCGCGTCTTTTGCAAGCAAAGAAGACGTGCGGCAGATACATTCAAGATACCCTTCGGAAATGCTTGCAAGGTGTGGCATAACGTTCAGGCGGATTTTGTTACGACTGTACTCGTCAGTGAGATTTGTACTGTCTGTAACGTATTTAACGCCTTTTTCGTCAAGATATCCAAGAATCTCTTTGCGGCTTGCATCAAGAATGGGGCGGATGATATTATCGCGCCTTTTCGGAATCGAGCGAAGCCCGTCAATCCCGCTTCCGCGCACCATGTTCAGTAAAATAGTTTCCGCAAGGTCATTTTTATTATGCGCGGTTGCTACGTATGAAAGGCAGCTCTCGCTTTTCAGGATATCCTCGAAAAACGAATAGCGTGCAACTCTTGCTTCTTCCTCGGTTGAGCGACCGCTTTCACTTGCCATTTTGTTTATGTCAAGCTTTTTTGAAAAAAAGCGGATGCCGTTTTTTTCGCAGAATTCGCGGCAGAAGTTTTCATCTCTGTTTGCCTCTTCCCCCCTGAGAGAGTGGTTGAGGTGTGCTGCGGCAAGTTCAAAGCCAAAATTGCCGCATCTTTTCGCATCTAAAAACAGATTAGCAAGGCATACCGAGTCTGCTCCGCCGGAAAGTGCAATAAGCACGCCGCCACGGAGGTCGAAAACCTCAAGTGCTGCGGAAAATTTTTCGGTAATATTCATATTACTCATTCATTTCCGAGTCGATGGTGCGGAACTTGGTGTACTGACCTATCCAGCCAACCTTGATTTCGCCGGTACCGCCGTGACGGTTTTTGGCGATGATGATCGAGGCGGTGTTCGCAGCCTGCTCCTCTTCACCTGCGGGGCGGTCGGTCTTATAATATTCGTCGCGGTAGATGAACATTACAACGTCGGCGTCCTGCTCGATTGCACCCGAGTCACGAAGGTCGGAAAGCATAGGTTTTTTGTCCGTTCTCGATTCGGGTCCGCGGGAAAGCTGAGCACAGCATATAATAGGAACGTTGAGTTCCTTTGCCATAATTTTGAGGTTTCGGGAAATATCTGCAACCTCCTGAACTCTGTTGTCAATCTTTCTGTCGGAGTTCATAAGCTGGAGATAGTCGATAATAACGAGACCGAGATTTTTAACGCGGCGAAGTTTTGCCTTCATACCCGTTATCGTCTGTCCCGTGGTATCGTCGATAAGAATGTCGCATTCCGCAAGCTCGCTTGCCGCGTGTGCAAGCTTTACCCAGTCTTCCTCAGAAAGGTTTCCGCCGCGTAGCGCATTACTTTCAACCATAGCTTCACTTGAAAGCACACGCTGTACGAGCTGGTCGGCTGACATTTCAAGAGAAAAGATAGCAACCGCTTTGTTCGTTGTCTTTGCAACGTTTGTGCCTATGTTAAGACAAAATGAGGTTTTACCCATACCGGGACGTGCGCCGACAAGCACAAGGTCGCTGTCGCCCATACCGACAAGCACGCGGTCGATTCCCGAAAAGCCGGTTGACGTACCCTTGAGTGCGCTCTTGTCCTTTGAAATCAGTTCAAGATGTGCATAAACTCTTGTAAGTACGTCGTTGATTTTTTCAAAGTTCTTGGATTCGCGTTTTTCCGCGATTGCAAAGATACGTTGCTCGGCGGCGTCGAGCATATGTGCAACCTCGCCGACCTCGGAATAAGCCTCGCCGGAGATGTCCTCGCAAACTGTTATAAGACTGCGGAGAGTGCTTTTGTCCTTGACGATTTTTGCATAGTCAAGAATGTTACCCGGAGAGGGGACTGTTTTTGCTATGATTCTGATGTATTCTGCTCCGCCTGCCTTGTCGTAAACACCGTCGCTTGCAAGCGCGTCAACAAGAGTAACGGGGTCGATCTTACGGTTCTTCTTGTAAAGCTCTTTCATTGTTTCAAATATGCTCTTATGCTCTTCAAGATAGAAGTCGTCGCTTGTGATAAGCCCCGCGATTTTGTCAAAGCATTCGGGATCTATAAGAATGGAACCGAGAACAGATTGCTCTGCCTCGATTGCCACAGGCATTTTTCTTGTGAAATCGCTGTTCAAAGCAATTCTCCTTAAAAATTATTTTTCAGTAACAATGAGACTAATCGCACGTCAAAACCAAGGTTTTGACGTGGTGAGAACGCAAGTCTCGCGACTCGCTCGACCGCTCGCGTTCCTTAAGGAGTTTTTAAGCCGGCACGTGTCCGTCTTAAAAACGAATTTTAAATGAATTGTTTATTTTTCAGTAACAATGAGGTTGATTTTACCCTGAATTTCGCTGCCGTAGAGCTTAACGGGGATTTCGTATTTGCCATATGCTTTGATGGGGTTGTCAAGCACGATCTTGCGCTTGTCAATGTCAATGCCGCTTGCTTTTTTAAGTTCGTCTGCAACGTGCTGAGAGGTTATCGAGCCGTAAAGACGGCCGTCTGCGCCGTGAGTTGCATCTATTTTTACAAGGATTCCCTCAAGCTTTGCTGCAAGCTCTCTTGCCTCAGCCTTGTCAACTTCGATTTTGTGAAGTCTTGCGGCTTCTTTATTCTTAAGGTCGCTGAGCGAGCCTGCATCCGCAACCTTTGCAAGTCCCTTGGGAATGAGGAAGTTACGTGCAAATCCGTCGGATACGTCTACAACCGCACCTGCCTTGCCGCTTCCTTTTACGTCTTTGATAAGAATAACTTTCATAATCTATGTCCTCACTTTTCGTTATTTTTTGTTTTCATTTTCTTCAAGGTATTCATCGATAGCCTCTTTAAGACTTTCGAGAACGTTCAGCATTGGGTCTGTGCTCTTTGCGCCGGCACTGTCAAAGT
>JAFYPS010000128.1 GCA_017547395.1 Clostridia bacterium | reverse complement strand
TCCAAAAGCTTCTTAACATTGCATTTGATGCAGCTAGTGCAATGGGCAACAAACAGATAGTCGTTCACTGTGACGACTATCCGATTCCGAAGGACGGAATTTACGATTCCAAAGTAGCAACTGAGGAAACCTACGAGTTCTGGGCTCCGTTTGCCGAAAAAGCCGCAAACAGCGGTCTTATTATGGCTATTGAAACGGTTTTCCACGACAACCGCTCAAAGGATGCACCTCCCGACAGATTCACCACCGACCTTGGCGAGCTTATGGGGCTTATCGACCGCTTTGATAACCCTTATGTTAAGTGCTGTTGGGATAGCGGTCACGCACGCCTCGCATTTACCCGAGCAGGACTCAGCGATGCTATGAGAGCTCTTGGCGACCGCATCTGCTGCACGCACATTCACGATAACTACTATAACAAAGACCTCCACGTGCTTCCTTTCCAGGGTGATATTGACTGGCACGAGCATATGGCAACGATGAAAGAGATAGGATACAAAGGCAATCTCACATACGAAATCGTTTACGGCAAGTGGCCGGACGAGCTTGTCGAAGACTTTTTATCCATTTCCGCCAAAACAGGTAAGAAACTTATCGAAATGTTTGAAAACGCATAAAGAAAACACCTTGCGAAAGCAAGGTGTTTTCTTTTTATTCAGGTATCTCCTTTGCAAGCGCGTGATTGGTATAACGGTTATCGTCCGTAACCTCACGTATCAGCTTTACGTAAGTTGGAAGAGATACCTCCGTATCCTCACTCGGCATCTCAATTTCGAGAAACGCCTTGTCGCTCCAGAAAGGAAACAGGTCGATTTCACAAACAAACTCACCGTGTGGAATACAGTAGCGAACTTTTTCGATAGTGCGGCATTGGGGGTCTGCACGCTTTAAAAGCATACTATACTCTTCTTCACTTATCTCGTCCTCATTTTCTATACGCATCATATGGGAAAGTTTTACTTTTACGTTGTGAGTATAAACGGTAACACCGCCTCGCGTTCTCGCGCGGACACGTTCACTTGTCCCCTTTTCGCCTACGAGATATGTCTGCGATATTTCGGAGCGGTTTCCGCCCGAAAGTTTATCAAGCAGAGCCGTGTCGGGATATTCAATCAGAAACTTTCTCTCTATCTCGAGCGGCTGCGATTTCGAGTTCATCAAGGTCTTCCTCCTCATAATATCTCTGCATACGGCGAAGCAGCATTTTCGCATCGGAACATCCGCGTTTTTGCGCTTCGGTTACATATTCTATCGCTTTTTCAACGCTTGCCTCGGTTCCCGTACCGTTAAACGTACATATTCCAAGATGCAAAAAGCCCTCAGAGCTTCCAAGTTCAGCTGCGCGCTTGAAGCAGTCATATGCGCCTTTTGGATTTTCTTTCAGCCCTCTGCCTCCGCGGTATGCCATACCGAGCGCCAAAAGTGCATCAAGATTATCCTTTTCTGCCGACATTATAAACCATTTTTCAGCATCGTCATACGAATGAGGAAGTCCCTCTCCGTTCATATAGCATACGCCAAGCTCATACATTGCATCGGTTTGCCCCTGTGATGCCGCTTTTTTCAGCCAATCGACCGCCACGTCGTAGTCGGGAAAGCCGAGCACACCGCTAAACTGATACATCGCCATTGTATACTGCGCATCCGCATCGCCACTTTCTGCAGCTACGCGTGTTTGCGCCATTTTTTCAAGTACACTGTCATCAGGCATTTCAAAAAGGCAGTTGCCAAGCACAAAGTCAATATATTCAATTCCGCTTGGGGTAAGACCGCACTCCTTAAGATGGGCATAGTCGTTTACCTTGTCAAGCATTTCTATAATTCTGCGTTTTGCATCCCTGTCTTTTTCGGAAAGCATGAGCGCAGTGAGAATTTCGGTATCCTTATCGGTATCTCCCGAAAGCTTCTCTGCTATTTCCAATTCGTTCATATTTTACCTTAACTGAAAAATATTTTTTCTATTCCTTCGGCTACTCCGCCGCAAGCCTTGTCGGTGCGAAGCGTTATAAACTCGTCAAATTCCTTTGGACCGTTGTTCATAAGCACGCTTACACCCGCAAAGCGAAGCATTTCATAATCATTTACGCTATCGCCAAAAGCAACAAGGTTTTCCCTCGGCACACAAAGTCTTTCGCCAAGGAGCTTCATGCCAAAAGCCTTGTCATAGCCGGCTATAATTCCCTCGGCAAATCTGCCAAAGTTAATAAACTTTATCTCGGGAAACTTTTCCTGAACGTCACTCGAAACGTCGCGGTCAAAAGTGAATTTAGTGAAGAGAAGCTTTGAAGGCTCCTTCATAAACTCATCAAGACTCGGCGACATATCAATCGCGGGATGAAAAATTCCTCCATGTATGCCGTAAACCTCTTTTTCACATTCAAGACCTACCTGCCATCCCTCGTTATGAGCAAAATAGCACATACGGCGGATAAGATCATCGTCGGGAATAACGTGGTGAATAACCTCTCCGTGATACTCGATATAAGTCGAGCCGCAGATAAGACCGTCAAAGCCGACGGCATCAAGCAGATCGTCCGGCATAAGCGAACGGCTGCGCCCCGAATTTACAAATATTTCGTGTCCCGCTTCTTTCAGCTTGTGAAGCGCATTTATATCCTCGTCAACAAAACTCTTCTTTCCGTCAAGACGGTGAAGAAGTGTGTTGTCAAGGTCAAAAAATACAAGTGATTTATTCATTTTAGCTATCCTGCAGGAACTCAGGCAAGAACTGCGCATTTATATTATTTTTTACGTAACCGACAAGGGTTTCAAGAGTGGTGGAATTGCCGTAATACGCCATTCCATGCGACTTTGCCTGCTCGGCGGTATAGTTTTCAAGCAAATAAATATGATTGTTGTAAAAACTTCTCGTATAGTCGAACACAGTCGGAATAAACAAAGGGTTCTTGACCTCTGCCTTTCCTTCCTCTCCGAGTTTTTCAACAGTGAACGACATCATTCCGCCGAGAATCTTATAGTCTCTCTCCATCTCGGACATAAAGTTACCGAGCGAATATACGCAGAGTGTTTTGTTCTCACCGTTTTCTATCCACTCAACAGGCTGAATACAGTGAGGATGATGACCGATAATAACGTCGCCGCCGTTTTCACAGATAATATTTGCAGCCGAGCGCTGAGCATCGTTCACCTTGAAGGTAAACTCGTTGCCCCAGTGCATCGAAACAATAGTTATATCGGCAAGTTGCTCCGCCTCCGAAACCTTTGCGGCAAGTTCGGCATCGTCTATATAAGGAATATAGACCTCACTTCCTTTGGGAAGTGAAAGACCGTTTGTGCCATAAGTAAATGAGAGGAGAGCGATGCTGATGCCGTTTTGCTCAATAACCGTTATCTCATCAAACGCCTCACGGTTACGGTATGCACCTATAAGCGTGACGTCCTTGGTTTCCCAATAGTCAAGATTTGCCAAAAATCCGCTTTCGCCCTTATCGAGCATATGATTGTTGGCAAGCCCGATAATGTCAAAGCCGGCGTCAACTACCGCGTCACCAAGTTCCTGCGGAACGTTGAAGCGCGGATAGTAGGAAAGGTCGTATCCCTCTCCGCACATAAGCGTTTCCTGATTGATAAATGCAAGGTCGTGCTCCTCTACAAGCGGTTTTATAGAAGTGTACGACGGGCTGAAATCGTATTTCTTGTCGGTTCCCTCTGCATTACGCTTGGCGTCGCGTACGTTGCCGTAATATGCCATATTGTCACCCGCTGCAATAAACGAAAAACTGTAAAGCACCGGCTCGGGTTCGGGCTCAATCACGGGTTCGGTCATAAGCGTAACGGGAGCGGTTGTTGTAACCGCAACTTCTGTTGTTACTGCGCTCTGCTCGCTGCCGCAGGAAGCAAGCAGTAAAACAAGCGACATTACAAGTATAAATCTACGCATTTCTTTTCCTATCTGAAATCATTCTCGCCGCATTTCACTGCGGTACGCATAATAGAATATTCATCGCTTACTTCATCACTGAGAACTCCGCATTTTTCCTTAAGCACCTTTACGAGATACTCGGGATTAAGGAAGTTTGCGCTATCAGCAGTAAGCCGTGCACCGATAACTATTTCACCGTTCTCAAAGGCAACGTTCGCATATGCAATCTGCGAAGAGATATCGACGTCCCTCTCTCCACTCTTGGTACGCTTAAGCACAACCAAGGGCGAAACGGAAAGTTCCTCTGCGCATTTATCGGCAAGTGCCGCGTCCGCATTAGTTGTTTTTATGCGAATCGTGTAATCCGAATGAGTGATGGTTGAAAACTTTGTACTCGGAATATAGACGTCGGTTATTACAAGTCCGTCAATACCGGTATCGCGCAGTTTCCAACGGATAACGTCGGTGTCTACCGTTTCGACGGTTCCGTTTACAAAAACGTCCATATATTCACAAACACTCTCTGCACCAACAGAAAGCGGAGTTGCAAACACGAGTCTCGGATGAGGCGTAAAGCCCTCGGAATACCACACGGGAACGTCGCATCTCACAAGCAGTCTGCAAAAGGTTCTGTGCAGATCGAGGTGCGAAATATACTGAAGCTTCCCCGTCTTTTCAAATCGGATACGAACGGCAATATGCTCTTTCTTTTCTC
This sequence comes from Clostridia bacterium, assembly GCA_017547395.1. The sequence goes on along the minus strand of JAFYPS010000128.1, from coordinate 461 downwards.
TTACGGGCAGCATTTACGTTCACCTCCGAGTTTGTTCGCACCGCATGCGCTGCACTTATCACGGCAGCTCGGTGTTGTGGTGCTTTCATACGCTTTAGCGCGCTCGCGCGCAAGGAATTCTTTTGTAACACCGCAGTCGATCATATCCCACGGCAGTACCTCGTCAAGTCCGAATCCGCGTGTAGCATAGAAATCTGCATCTATACCGATTTCTTTGAAAATATCAATCCACTCTTCAAAATCAAAGCACTCTGTCCATGCATCAAACTTTCTTCCACGTTCTGCCGCAAGTGCAAGTGCTTTTCCAAGGCGGCGGTCGCCACGTGCAAATACTGCTTCAAGATAGGAAACCTTTGCATCGTGATAGTTGTAAACTATCTTGCGGTTTGTAATCTTGCTCTTAAGCAGTTCCTGTTTGCGCATAAGTTCACTGTAGGTATCCTGCTTTTCCCACTGGAATG
>JAFYPS010000127.1 GCA_017547395.1 Clostridia bacterium | reverse complement strand
CGGTTACAACTGAAACACGTCTGCGTTTTTCGCCAAGCGCTTCAATATAGTCAGGTAAAAACGAAAGTTCAATTCCAAACTCTTCAGCCATTGACGCAATCATTCCTACACCGTTTTCAATCTGAGTAAAGTCTTCATAAAACTCAGCATCAGGAATCGGAAGTTCGCCCTTGATATAGAGTTCATCAGCAGGATAAAAGAGTCTTGTTCCGTACTCTTCAAGGCACTTATCACCAAATGCAGTCACCTGCGCTATTACATCACGGCACTCTTCTTTCGTAAATGCTTCGAGAGGATAAAGTCCGTCACGGAATTTGGTAAGTCCCGCAGGAACAATGGAAACCGAGTCCATATTAGGATAAAGAGCTGCAAGGTCGCGCATTGTGCGATCAAGTTCCGCACCGTCGTTAACGTTTTTGCACAGTACTATCTGTCCGCGCATATGAGTGCCGCCTTTTTTGAACTTATCAAGATATGCAAGCACTTTTCCCGCGTTCTTGTTTTTCATCATCATAACGCGAAGTTCGGGATTGGTAGTATGCACCGACACGTTTATAGGTGTAATATGCATATTTACGATGCGGTCAACGTCACTTTCACTCAAATTTGTGAGCGTTATATAGTTGCCGTGGAGAAAAGAAAGACGTGAATCGTCATCCTTAAAATAAAGCGTTTCGCGAAGGCCTTCGGGAAGCTGGTCAATAAAGCAGAAGATACACTTATTTGCACAGCGCATCTTTTTATCCATCAAAGGTGTGGCAAACTCAAGTCCTATATCGTCATACTCGCCCTTTTCTATCGTAGCAGTAAAGTCACTACCGTCGCGGCGAAGTGCAAGAGTAACGCTGCGATCGGCAAGATAAAAGCGATAATCAAGAACGTCGGTTATAGTATGCCCGTTAATTGAAACAAGCATGTCGTTTGCTTTAATCCCCGCCTTTTCAGCGCGGCTGTGAGGTAGAACCTCTGTAATTTCAACCATTTTGTTTGCCTCCTTTCATAAATTCGCATAAATACCCAATTTAGCATCTTATTATATCATATTTCACCAGTTTAGTCAACAAAAAAGAGTCGCCGAAGCGACTCTTTTTACTTTCAACATTAGATAACTCTTACACGGATAACGTCTGCGATTGCATTAAACTTATCGGTCACGGAAGAATCAATTGTGCTTCCGGTATCAACGATGGTATAAGCATATTCGCCCTTAGATCCGTTACCCATATTTTCAATGTTAATATGCTCTTCACCGAGAACTGCCGTAATCTGTGCAAGCATAGTAGGGACGTTCTTGTGGGTGATGCAGATTCTTGTACCGCCCGAATGAGGAACAGAAACCGTCGGGAAGTTAACCGAGTTCACGATATTTCCGTTTTCAAGGAAGTCAACAAGCTCGTGTGCCGCCATAACCGCACAGTTATCCTCGCTCTCTGCAGTAGAAGCACCAAGATGAGGAATAGAAATAATGTTCTTGTACCCGATAAGTTCGGTAGACGGGAAGTCAACAACATATTTTGCAACCTTTCCGCTATCGATCGCAGCCTTCATATCCTCGGGATTAACAAGTTCTGCACGCGCAAGGTTAATAATCTTTACGCCATCATTCATAAGGGCAAAAGCGTCCTTATTGATAAAGCCCTTGGTATCCTTGGTTGCGGGAACGTGAAGCGAAATAAAGTCGCAGGTTTTGAATATCTCATCATAGCTGTCAACAAGCTTTACGTCTCTTGAAAGGTGAAGCGCACCCATTACAGAAAGGAACGGGTCATAGCCGATAACCTTCATACCGAGGCTCTTGGCAGCATTTGCAACCATACCGCCGATAGCACCGAGACCGACGATACCGATAGTTTTGCCGGAAAGTTCGTTGCCTGCAAAAGCACCCTTTCCTGCCTCAACCTCTTTAGCTATATTCTCTTTATCCTCAATCGAAGCAGCCCAGGCAATGCCGCCGATAACGTCTCTTGAAGCGAGAAGGAGCGCGCAGATGGCAAGCTCTTTAACTGCATTTGCATTTGCTCCGGGAGTGTTAAATACAACAACTCCGTTTTCGGTACATTTTTCAACGGGAATATTGTTTACACCGGCGCCGCAACGTGCAATTGCAAGAAGCTCGGGGTTGATGGGCATCTCGTGAAGCTTAGCCGAACGAACCATAATGGCATCGGGAGCTTCAATCGCGTCGGATACGTTATAATTTGCTCCGAAAACATCGGTGCCAACCTTCGCGATTTTATTCATAAGTTTAATATTCATTTTTATGTACCTTATTTCTTAGGATTGTTCTTCGCAAAGTCCTTCATAAACTCTACGAGTTTTTCTACACCTTCGATAGGCATAGCGTTGTAAATAGAAGCGCGCATACCGCCAACACTTCTGTGTCCCTTGAGGTTCTTGAGACCTGCCTTTGCAGCCTCGGATGCAAACTTCTTATCAAGATCAGCATCACCGGTTACAAAAGTAACGTTCATCATAGAACGGCACTCCTTTTTAACGGGAGCAACGTAATAATCCTGACTGTCAAGATAATCGTAAAGGATTGAACATTTCTTTTCGTTGTACTCCTTCATCTTCTCAAGACCGCCAACCTCGTTAAGAATCCACTCATATACAAGGCCTGCCATATAAATAGAGTAACAAGGGGG
>JAFYPS010000126.1 GCA_017547395.1 Clostridia bacterium | reverse complement strand
GGTTCGGGGTAAAGGCGATATTCCCCGTGTCACTGCCGACAAGCACGTTTCCGTCGCTGTCAAGAATGTAAAAACTTCTGTAGTCGTCGATACCCAGCCTTGATGCATACGCTTCAAGCACGTTTCTTTGCTTTTCGGCATTGGCGAGAGCGTCGTCACTTTCCATCGCGGTTTCAAGGTAGGTTCTCAGCTGTGCTTCGCCCTCAAGGTTTTCGGACATACAGGTGAAAAATTCATCCGTATAGTAGCCGAGAACGTTGGAAATAAGCACCGCGCCGACTACGCTCATAACGATGAGGATAAATACGACGAGTATTAAAATGATTTTAAAATATAGTCCCTTACGCATACGTTTTCCTTACTGAACGTAGTAGCCGAAGCCACGGCGGTTAAAGATGTATTTCGGATTTGACGGGTCCTCGCCAAGCTTCTGGCGCAGACGCGACATGGTAACGTTTACCGTGTTGTCTTCACCCGCGTACTCACTGCCCCATACCTTGATCAGCAGATCGCGGTAGCTGTGCGGTGTGCCGAGATTTTCCATAAGGAAGCGGAGCAAGTCGTACTCCGTTTTGGTAAGCTCCACCTCGCGCCCGTCAACGTACGCAACGTAGCGGCGGCGGTCGATTGAAAGACCGCGCACGGAGATAACTCCGTCCTCCTCCGCTTCTTTGCCGTGCACGATTTCGTCGCGTGAGCGGCGGATGTTGGCGCGGATACGCGCAATAACTTCGTTCATTGAAAAAGGCTTTGTGACGTAGTCGTCCGCACCGTTTTCAAGACCCTGAATCTTGTCCTTTTCATCATCGCGCGCGGTTACCATAATTACGGGGACGTCACTGCGCGTGCGGATGCCCTCAAGAACCTGAAATCCGTCAAGCTTCGGGAGCATTATGTCGAGAAGCACTACGTCAAAGTCTCCCGTCAGTGCTTTTTTAAGACCTTCCTCACCGTCGTGGGCGCAGTCGGTTTCAAACCCCGCTTTCGTAAGGTTGAACGAGAGAAGGAGTGCAATATTCTTTTCGTCTTCAACTATAAGAACTTTTCTTTTGATGTTTTCCATAAGATTGCTCCTTTTAAAACTATTGCGCAGCGCAAGACTCGCTGAGAGGCATTGAACGCAGATGCGTGAAGGTGTCAAAGCGCTTGAAGAATTCGGTGTAATGTACGCGCGACTGGTAGTCGCCCGCAAGTGAAAAATTGAATATTCCGTAGCCGGGCGATTCGGAGAGGGTGATGTTTACCACGCGCTCAGAGGCAAGGTCCTCGGAAACAAGATGCATATTGCAGCATTTTTTATATAAGCCGTCGATGTTAGGCGTTTCTTTTGGCGAAAGGGTGGAAACGTATATTTTCGAGGTCTTTCCGATAAAGGAAAAGAGCCATTCGTTTGCGGTTTTTATTTCGTTTGCAAAGGTGTCTGCATTCCTTGCCGCGGCACCGTCCATATAGAATGCCACTGTATGACCGCCCGCATAGATTGCGGGGAGTACGGAGGCGTAGGAGGAAAGCTTTGACGGGGAAATCGCAAAGGTTGCCGCGTGGTTGCCGAGAAGACGTACGATAGCTTCAACGCCGCCTGCCGCGGGCATTATTATTATCGGGTGCATAAACGAGCCGGGTACGGTTTTTCCCGTCGGATTGTAGAGAAAGGGCAGCGGCTTTTCCGCGGTGTCGGTAAAAAGCTTTAAAAGCTCGGAAAATTCAAGCGTTTCGCTTCCGTCACACAGTCTTGCTGCAAGATATCCGTCAGAGGCATACGTAGTTTCGAAAACAAGGGAAAATTTTTCGCACAAACGCGTAGGTTCAAGATAGATTTCGCCGCCGTAGCGGTATATATCGGCGTTTTCGGTAACTCCGTTTTCGTCAAGAACTCTTCCGAGTCCGAGGTCGTATGAAAGAAATACGTCACCTCTTGTCAAGAGAAGCGAGCCAAGCTTTTCGGAGAGAGTTACCTTTACGTTAAACGTCTCGAAAACGCTCACGGGCAGAAGTCCTTTTCCGTCTGCCTCGATAAAAGGCAGGCGAGAGTCCTCTTTCCATACGCTGTCCCCTGCAAAGAGGGTGGCGCGCTCTGCTGCGAACGCGCAAATTGCGAGAAGCAGCACGGCAAGGGTAATACATATTATTCTTTTAAACACGGCTGCCTCTCCTTTCGTTATTTTTTGTAGGTGGTATCCTCAAGAAGCTTGTTGAAATATGCGGAGGCAAGGTCAACTACAAGGCCGTAGCTTTTTTCGCCCTCACTCACGCCCTGACTCTTGAGGTAAGCATCGTTTGCCGCCGAGGAAACGCTGGCGGCGATATTGTCTCTGTACGGCTCAAACGCTTTTGCATAAGCCGCAAACTCGTTTTTGGTAACGGTCGGGAAAAAAGCGTAAACCTGAGAAGAGAATCTTTCGTAATCAAGGTCGGCAAGCGCACTGCCGAGATATTCGAGAATATTTGTGTAGCCGCAGTAGCGGATATAGTCGTCCTCCGAGCCGATGCAGGCGAGAAACGCGACGTAATTTGCCTCGTCCTCTCGCGCAATGCCGCGCTGATGCGCCATTTCGTGCGCGGCGGTGAAAACGGTAACGAAGTCGGGATAGTTCACGTTTACGTTAGCCTCACCCGTAAAGAAGGTGTAAAAGCCTGACATATGCGTGTAGGTGAGCGGCTTTGACAGGGCAATACGCTTTATTCCCGTGTGAAGCGGGGTCAGAAAGTCGTACTTTTCGTAAAGCGAGTCGTATGCCGCGTTCAGTTTGTCGGACAACTCAAAGAAAGAGTATGGCATAACGGTAGCACCGCTTTTGTCAACCAAAACGTCCTCTTCGATATCGTAAAGATTGATAGCCGCCATTGCGCAGGCGGTATAAAGCTCGTCCGAGGTCGGAGTTTTCGCATCAATGCCGAGTTTTTCGTCAAGCGTGCGGGTGTTGTAGCCCGTTGAGTAGTTGAGGACAAACGTCGAAAAAATGAAGCAAATTACTGCGACAACGCGGAAAATCTGTCTTATAAGAGTGCCGTTTTTTGCCGAAACCCGAATGCAGTAGACAAAGAATACCACCGCAAGAGGAATCATGGCGATAATAAACGTTTCTGCAACGGAGAAGGGGAAAACCGAACTTATATGCGCAAAAACCGAGCGGAATATCGGTGAAACCCTGCCGTTAAAGTACTCGGCAAAGGGAACCGAGCAGACCGCGGCGATTTTTATTATGCCGCATATCAGTGCAAGGATAATCAGCACAGCCGCCGCCGGCGGAATATTCTTTTTTATAAACTCTTTAATTTTCATTTTTAATCCTTTCGATAAAGGCGGACATATCGTCGGGCAGCGGGGCGTGAAGCGAAATACTCTCCCCCGTGAACGGGTGTATAAACGAGAGGTACTCGGCGTGGAGTGCCTGTCGCTTCATAAGAAAGCCGCCGCCGTAAAAATCGTCTCCGACTATAGGGTGCCCCATATGCGAAAAATGTACACGGAGCTGATGCGTGCGCCCCGTTACAGGCTCGCACTCGACCACCGAAACGTCGCCGAAAACCTCTTTTACTCTGTAGCGTGTGTGCGCAAGGTCACTTTCCTTGCCGTTTTCAAATACTGCACGTCGGATAATGCTTTTCTCAACGCGCCTTATGTAGTTTTTGATTTCGCCCTCGGGCTTGTCAAAGTTTCCGAGGCAAAACGCGGTATAAATCTTTTTGTAGTCTGTATTGGTCTTTGCAAACCGATCGGCGGCAAAGCGGTTTTTCGCCACAATCACAATTCCGCTTGTATCCGAGTCGAGTCGGTTGACCGCGCGAAAAACAAATGGCAGATTTCTTTTGTCAAACTCGGCTTTAAGCGCGTTTGCAAGCGTGTCGTCGCGGTGTCCGCGCGAAACGTGAGTGGGCATATACGGCGGCTTGTTTACCGCAATGATACAGTCGTCCTCGTAGATTACGTCAAGCGCAAGCTCGCTTGCCGTCAAAAACTCGTCGCAGTCTTCGTACGTGTCCTCAATCGCAAGAGCAACTCTGTCGCCCGTTGCGAGAAGCTTGCGTACGGTCGCCTCTTCTCCGTTTACGTAGATTCCCCTTGTTTTAAGGTCGGTGAGAAGCGCGTGTGATATTTTCAGTCCGCCAAGCAGAAAATCCTTTAATTTCCGCCCGCCAAAGGCATCGTCAACGATAAAATCCATTACAATTCTTTCCAAAATATATATCTATACATACTTATACAGATTAAGTATAACACAAAAGGGTGAATTAGTCGAGATATTTTTCAAAAAAAGAATACTTATGCCATATAAAAAGCAAACTAACAGAAAAAGGAGTATGTTTATGGATATCAACAAGGAAGAATATAAAAAACAGGTAAAGAAAACCGCAAAAAAATCGCCGATAATCAAAAACTGCACAATGGCTTTTCTGATTGGCGGCGGCATATGTGTTTTCGGGCAGGTGCTTTTTGATTTTTTCTCGGCTGTAACAGAGTACGAAAAGGATGATGTTTCAACCATTGTCACCGTGACCGTTATTTTCATAGCGGCACTTCTTACGGGAATCGGTGTGTTTGACAGTATCGCAAAGGTTGCGGGCGCGGGGACTCTCGTTCCCGTAACGGGGTTTGCAAATTCCGTTGTATCCCCCGCAATCGACACCAAGGCAGAGGGGCTGATACTCGGCGTCGGGGCAAAGATTTTCACCGTTGCGGGACCCGTTATTCTGTACGGCATCCTTTCGGGTGCTGTCTATGGGATAATTCTGTGGATAATGAGCGTGACGTAAATTAATATTTATGGGAAGACAAAACCCAACAAATGTGGTAGGGGACGGCGGTTTACCGCAACGCGACCAAAGGTCGCAATGGCGCCACTCGATGTCCCGTTTTTGCAAGGGTTCGCGGGCTGTCGAAGGCGCCAGCCCCTACATTGTCATTGACATAGATGCTCCCGTAAATTTTAATTTCCCATAGCAAAAAAGACATCGCAAAGCGGTGTCTTATTTTTTTGCATCTCCGATACTTTCGCGGAGGATAAACTGCGCGTTTATCATAATTTCCTGCTTTGAACGGAAGTACGGATTCTTCAGTTTTTCCTTTATGAGGTTATAAACGATATGGGACACCTCCCGCGGATTGCAGCCTATGGTGGAGAGGGAGGTTTCTGCATATTCGCTTGTTGAAATATTGTCGATTCCCACAACGGAAACGTCTTCGGGCACCCTCAGTCCCATTTTTTTAAGCTGCTTTATCGCGCCGAACGCGATATAGTCGTAGGCGCATATCACTGCGGTAATGTCGCTTCGTTTAGCGAAAAGAGTCTTTATACCTTCAACTCCCGCTTTCTCAAAGCGCTCGTTGCTTACTGCTAAAATGATATCGGTGTTTTCTGCTTTGTACATTGCTACCTTGTAAAGTGCTGCGCGCAGCGAGGTGAGCTTTTCGCTGATAAAAGCAATCTTTTTGTGACCGCGTGCATTAAGTGCGTTCACCGCTTCATCCATTGATTTTCCTATGTTTATGTTAACCGTGTCAACCTTGGCGTCTACGCTCGAAAAAAGCGAAACAATCGGCACGTCATAACCCCTTTTCAGCGGCT
>JAFYPS010000125.1 GCA_017547395.1 Clostridia bacterium | reverse complement strand
CTCAAAATGCGCTTTGCGCGTTTTGGGGTTCGAGCATAGCTGACTGAGGGATTGTTTACTTCGCTAAACTTTAATTTACCATATCAAAAAAGGACTGCAAAAGCAGTCCTTTTTTTATTTTCCGTGATAAAGTTTCTTCACCTGATATTTAGGCTCGCAGGTAATATTGATTCCAAGCTTTTTAAAGGTGCTTGCATCAACCTGAGAAAGAATAACCGACGAATGCGCCTCGCAGTCGCGAAGCTTGTCGAGCTGATCAAGCGCAAGCGCCGCAGTCGGAGAAGTAACCGCACAAATTGAAAGCGCGATAAGCACCTCATCGGTATGAAGTCGCGGGTTGTGATTTCCGAGATAACCCGTTTTAAGTCTTTGCACGGGCTCGATAATCGATGGGGAAATAAGCTTTATTGCATCGTCAATACCTGCAAGCTCCTTAAGCGCATTAAGAAGAAGCGCAGCAGAAGCACCGAGAAGCGACGAGGTTTTACCCGTAACTATCTTTCCGTCGGGCAACTCAATCGCCGCCGCGGGACTGTCGGTTTCCTTTGCCTTGTCGAGAGCCGCAGCGATAACTGCTCGCGAGTCAAGCGCAATATTTGCCTGCTTCATAAGAAGTTCGAGCTTGCCTGCGATTCCCGAGGGGGACATATTTTTCTTTTCTTCACAACGGGCAGCATAGTAACGGCGGATAATCTCCTGTTTTGCCGCCTCGCAGACTATCCCGTCGTCAACAATACAGTTGCCAACCATATTAACGCCCATATCAGTAGGCGATTTATATGGCGATGAGCCGAAAATCTTCTTGAACATCGCGTCAACAACGGGAAAAACCTCAACGTCGCGGTTATAGTTTACTGCCGTCGTACCGTATGCCTCAAGGTGAAATGGGTCAATCATATTTACGTCGTCAAGGTCGGCTGTCGCCGCCTCATATGCAATATTTACAGGGTGCTTAAGGGGAATGTTCCATATCGGGAAGGTCTCAAACTTTGCATATCCTGCCTTGATTCCGCGCTTGTTTTCATGATAAAGCTGGGAGAGACAGGTTGCCATCTTTCCGCTGCCGGGTCCGGGAGCGGTAACAATTACAAGGCGACGCGAAGTTTCGATATAATCGTTTCTGCCGTAACCCTCATCGCTCACAATATGCTCAACGTTGGAAGGGTAGCCGTCAATAGAGTAGTGTCTGTAAACCTTTACGCCGAGACTTTCAAGTTTTTTTGCAAACTGCTCTGCCGCACTCTGCGAAGCGTATCTGGTGAGAACAACGCTGCCAACGTAGAGCCCGACGCTGCGGAATGCGTCAATAAGGCGCATAACGTCAAGGTCATAGGTGATTCCGAGGTCACCGCGCACCTTATTTTTTTCAATGTCAGCCGCATTTATGGCAATAACCACCTCGGCATCGTCCTTAAGGTTGAGAAGCATCTGAAGCTTACTGTCAGGTTTAAAGCCGGGAAGCACGCGCGACGCATGATAGTCGTCAAAGAGTTTACCGCCGAATTCAAGATACAGCTTTCCGCCAAAGGTGGCAATACGCTCGCTTATGTGCTTGGACTGCATCTCCAGGTATTTTTCGTTGTCAAATCCGATTTTTCTCATAGTCTCACCCCTTATATACGCAATACCTTATTATTATACCGCTTTCAACTATGAATTTCAAGGCAAAATGTTGTTTTTTAAAAATATTATTAAAGATATTGACAACAGATGAACAAATGTTATAATAGACATATGAACAAGTATTCATATATTGTAAGGAGTTATATATGTACGACGAAGAACTGATATACGACCTTGCCGATTTATTTAAGGTGTTTGCCGATTCGACCAGAATCAGAATACTCTATTCCCTGCTCGATGCGGAAAAATGCGTTGGCGACGTTGTCGACGCACTTGAAATGAGCCAGACCGCTATTTCTCACCAGCTCCGCATTTTAAAGCAGAGTCACCTTGTGCGCTGCCGCCGGGACGGCAAGCAAATGTACTATTCGCTTGCGGATGACCACGTTAAAGTCATTCTCGCAGCCGGACTTGAGCACGTTGAGGAGTAAGGCACTATGAGCGAACATAATCGCGGATGCTCCTGCGGCTGCGGACACGGGCACGAAGGCTGCGGCTGCGGGCATAACCATCATCACGAAGGTAAGAAAGGCGATATTATACGGCTTTGCATCGCCGCTCTGCTTTTCTTTTGCGGCATAGGACTTTCTTTTATCGAGCCCGAAATAATATCTACCGTAATCTTTGTCGCCGCATATCTCACAGCCGGATATAAAGTAATTCTGAATGCGGTAAAAGGCATTGTAAAAGGCGACGTTTTCGGTGAAAACTTTCTTATGGCAGTTGCATCGATCGGGGCTTTCGCAATCGGCGAATACGCCGAAAGCTGTGCCGTGATGCTTCTCTTTGAGCTTGGCGAAAGACTGCAGGACAGAGCCGCGGACAAGAGCCGCGCTTCTATACGCGAAATGCTCGAGCTACGTCCCGAAAAGATTTTTGTCAGCCGCGACGGCAGCATTTCTGAGGTTAAATCAAGCGAAGTCAGAGTAGGCGATATTCTCGTTGTCCGTGCAGGCGAAAAGGTTGCCTGTGACGGCATTATCGAAAGCGGAATGGGCGATATAGATATGGCATCGCTGACGGGTGAAAGCTTTCCCGTACCGAAAGAGACAGGCGACGGCATTCTTGCCGGCAGTATCAGCATAGATGCAACGTTTCACATCAGAGTGACCGAGGAGTATGACCAAAGCACGGTTGCAAAGATTCTCGAAACGCTTGAACACGCAAGAAAAAATAAAAGCCGCACCGAAAACTTCATACACCGTTTTGCTAAAAATTACACACCCATAGTCTGCGCATTTTCTCTCGCGGTAACTCTGATACCGCCGCTTTTAGGACTCGGCAACTTTGAAACGTGGCTGTACCGTGGGCTTTGCACGCTTGCGGCATCCTGCCCGTGCGCACTTATAATCTCGGTGCCGCTCGGCTTTTTTGCAGGACTCGGCTCCGCTTCGCGAAGCGGCATACTCGTCAAGGGCGGGAACTTTTTAGAGGCGCTTGCAAAGGTGAACGGCGCCGCATTTGACAAGACGGGAACCGTAACCAAGGGCAGTTTCGTTTTTGCGGGAATCGAAAACGCATCCGACGAAAATGAGCTTTACTTTGCACTTGCGGTCTGCGAAAAATACAGCACACATCCTCTTGCAAATGCAGCTATACAAAGGTTTGGACACCTCGCAGGCGGAGCCGAAATTGCCGATACAAAGACTGTAAGCGGCAGAGGTGTGCGCGCAAGAGTCGGAAGTGACGAATACGTCTGCGGAAACGCCGCATTTATGGAAGAAGAAGGCGTTGCATTTACCTTGTCAAGCGGCATCGGCACGGCGATTTACGCGGCGAAAAACGGTGTTTTTCTCGGAAGCGTACTGTTTAAAGACGCAGTAAAAGAGGACAGTAAAACTGCCATAGCAAAGCTGAAAGAACTCGGCATCGGCAAAACCGTAATGCTAACCGGCGACAAGCGCGAGGTTGCAGAGAGCGTGGCAAATGAAGTTGGCATCGACAGCGTATATTCCGAGCTTCTCCCAAGCGACAAGGCAATATGCTTTGCAAAAGTGCGCGAAAAAACCGGTCCGCTATGCTACGTAGGCGACGGCATAAACGATGCGCCCGTTCTTGCGCTTGCAGACGTAGGCGTTGCAATGGGCGGCATAGGTTCGGCGGCGGCGCTTGAAGCAGCGGATGCCGTTATCCTCGGCGACTCACTGATAAAACTGTGCGACGTAATTGAAATTGCACGAAAAACCGTAGCAACAGTCCGCCTGAATATAATTTTTTCTCTTTCGGTAAAACTCCTGATTATACTTCTCGCAACGCTCAGCTTTGCAAATCTCTGGCTCGCAGTGTTCGGTGACGTTGGCGTTTGCCTTATCGCCGTGCTGAATTCACTGAGAATAATGAAGAATTAAAATACAGGGCACTGCCCTGTTTTTTATTTTTTCAAGGTTAACACTTACACTTCGCTTTGGATGACAAGTTGGTTTGCAAAGGTAAATTATTGTTTATGGGAATGGAGCCTTCCTCCGAGAGGAAGGTGGCAAACGCGACCGTTCACATAGAAAAAACAGTGGCACTGTGTGTCGCGTTTTCGCCTCGCCTACGGCGACGCGTTTTTTCTTGGAGCGATTGACGGAAGGAGCTTGCGAGGGTAAACCGTTCTCGCGCGTTCT